>JALERT010000230.1 GCA_022764445.1 Lachnospiraceae bacterium
ATAATTCATTATCTGTTCATCAAAATAATTTCCTCCATACGGAAGAAGATTGGTTACAACAATTCCTCCTCTGGAAAGTATTGATACTTCTGTAGTGTCAGCCCCCATATCCACTATGAGTATCCCATTTGCTTTCTCAACATCAAGACCAAGACCATATGCATCGGCAATGGGCTTATCTATAAGAAATACCTTCTTCGGTTTACATTCCCCTTTTGTCACTATCCTTGCATATGCATTTCTGTCCACTTCATTAATATCAGCAGGAACCGCAATGTAAAACTCAAACCCCTTTAGTCTTTTCTTACCTGATACTTCATACATCATATAATCACATAAAGATGTCATATCATCAATATCTGTTATAATTCCATGACTAATAGGAAAGGAAACATTAATACTTGGAGGAACCTTTTCAAACATCTCATATGCTTCTTCTCCTATGGCTACAGTCTTTTTTTCTTTATCAACTGTAGATACGACATTCCTCTCATGCATTACAATCCCTTGTCCCTTTTTATATACTTTAATGGTACCTGTACCAAAATCAATACCATAAGTCTTTTGTGCCATGAAAATTCTCCTTCCGGTGAGGCATCTTAATTTACTGTATACCCCCACTTTCTTTAATACTTATATACCTGTTGTCACCTATGATTATATGATCTATAAGTGGTATACCCACTAACTTTCCCGTATCACAAAGCCTTTTTGTAAGTGCGATATCTTCTCTGCTGGGAGTCGGATCTCCCGACGGATGATTATGAAGGACTATAATTGAGACAGCTTTGTGCTTTAGTGCATTATAATAAATCTCCCTGGGAGATGCCATGGATGCATTAAATGAACCATTAGAAATAATAATATCATTTACAAGTGCATTTCGTCCATTAAGTATAAGCAGCCTTACCTGCTCTGTCTCAAGAAACCTCATAGATGCCATAAAATGTACTGCAACCTTTTCAGGATCAGTACAGACAAGTTCTGTTTCTGAAAGACTTGCAGACATTATCCTTCGCGTTATCTCGGTAAGACAGCTAAGCTGTATAGCTTTAACACGACCAATTCCTTTTATGGCACATAACTGTGCCATCGACATCTGAAAAAGACCACTAATTTTTTTCCCGGGTATCTGCTCAAGAATCCTTGTTGCCAGCTGGGTAGACCTCTCCCCCCTGCTTCCCGTACGTATGATAACCGCTAAAAGCTCAGCATCAGATAATGAAGCCGGTCCGTGTGCCTCACATTTTTCATATGGTCTTTCTGAAACAGGTAATTCCTTCATTGTTGTAATTTCATCATTCATATATAGCCTCCTGTATACAGAAAGCTCCCCTGATATAATAATGAAAATATACACATAAGCTTAATGGTATCACAAATTTGCCTCTTTGTATATAAGTGAAAAGATAATTCTGCAAAAATTAGTAACAGTTCAGCCTTTCATTCACTTAATGAATGGAAGGCTGAACTGTTACTAAAAATTAAGATGTCATAAGCCCCTTTTGGAGCTTAAACGATACCTTAATCTTACAAATTAACAAGACCTTCATTTTTCATATACTGGAGAGACATTGTTATGCCAAAACGTGCATGATACCATGTAAGTCCTCCCTGAAAGTAAACTGCGTAAGGTTCTTCTAAAGGACCATCTGCACTAAGTTCTATGGATGAGCCCTGAACAAATGCACCTGCTGCCATTATAACATCACTGTGATATCCCGGCATTGCGTATGGTTCCGGTGCAACATGGCTGTCAACCGGTGAACCAGCCTGAATCCCCTTGCAGAATGCAATAAGTGCCTCCGGTGATTTTAATGAAACTGCCTGAATTATATCATATCTTGGATCCTTACTTCCCGGAACTACATCAAAACCAAGCTTTTCATATATGGCAGCAGCATATATGGCACCCTTAAGTGCACCCGCCGTAACAGTTGGAGCAAGGAAGAATCCCTGAAAGAATGAACGGTTTATGCCAAGTGTCGCTCCGACTTCCTTACCAAGTCCAGGAGCCGTAAGTCTGTATGCACACATATCGATAAGGTCTTTTCTTCCTACGATATAACCACCAATTGGAGCAAGTCCGCCACCCGGATTCTTTATAAGGGAACCTACACACATATCGGCTCCAACCTGAGTCGGCTCTATAGTCTCTGTAAATTCACCATAGCAGTTATCCACCATGCAGATTACATCAGGTTTAACAGATTTTATAAAGCTAATAAGCTCACCAATTCGCTCAACAGATAATGTAGGTCGTGGATCATAACCTTTTGAACGCTGGATAGTTACAAGCTTTGTTTTTTCATTAATTGCTGCTTTTATTCCATCATAATTAAATGAACCATCAGGAAGAAGATCTACCTGTCTGTAGCTTATTCCAAACTCTTTAAGTGATCCCGGTGGGTTATCCTCCTTTAATCCGATTACGCCTTCAAGAGTATCATAAGGTCTTCCTACAGGAGATAAAAGTTCATCTCCAGGACGGAGATTTGCAGAAAGTGCTATTGTAAGGGCATGTGTACCACACGTAATCTGTGGACGTACAAGTGCTGATTCTGCACCGAAAACCTCTGCATAGACATCTTCAAGTACTTCCCTTCCAAGATCGTCATATCCATATCCTGTAGATGATTCAAAGCATCCTGAACTCACCTTATGTTTCTGCATGGCACGAAGTACCTTTATCTGGTTTACTTCCGCCACTTTGTCAATCTCTTCAAATCTTTCTTTTAATCCATTCTGTATCTCATCACAAAAATCATACACATCTTCTGTAATTCCTGCTGATAAATATTCTTCTTTTAATATGTCCATAATAACCTCTTTTCTGTACTTGTGTCTTACTTACTCGTTAAGCATCTTTTTTATATCATTTACAATATAATCAAGTAATTCACTTTCGTCAAATTTTTCCTTATCGAGCCATGTTACATTTTTTTCACGTTTAAACCATGTAAACTGTCTCTTTGCGAAGTGACGTGTTTCCTTTTTTATTTTCTCAAATGCCTCATCTATTGTTATATTACCTTCAAGAGCATCTATTATTTCCTTGTATCCGAGTCCCTGCATAGAGACCATATCTTTCGTACAACCTTCGCTAAGAAGCCTCTTCACCTCATCTTCAAGCCCCATATCACGCATTATGTCAACACGCTTATTTATTCTTTCATAAAGAATGTCTCTCGGAAGACTCAGGACATAATACCTGAATAAATAAGGTGATTCCTTATTCTTCTCACGTTCATTATGCTTTGATATCTGCTCACCCGTCTGCTCAAAATACTCAATGGCCCTTATTACTCTTTTAACATTATTTGGGTGGATTGCCTTTGCTGATTCAGGATCTATTTTCTTAAGCTCATCATGAAGTGCCTCTGCTCCATGAATTTCTGCAAAATTCTGTAATTTGTTTCGATAAGAATTATCTGCATCAGTTTCTTCAAAATCTATATCATAAAGAACAGCCTGTATATAAAATCCCGTACCACCTACAAGTATTGGAATCTTCCCTCTGCTGTATATATCCTCCATATAGGCATCACACTTTTTCTTAAATACATTTACATTAAACTCTTCTTTCGGACTAAGCTCATCTATAAGCCAGTGCTTAACACCCTTCATCTGCTGTTTACTAATTTTTGCAGTCCCTATATCCATACCTTTATATACCTGCATTGAATCTGCCGATATAATTTCACCATCTATGGCTTTGGCAAGTCCAATAGATAATTCTGTTTTACCGACAGCCGTCGGACCTGTTAGTATAATAAGTGGTTTTTTCTCCATAATCATGCCCATTTCTCTATATATGATATAATAAGTTTTTAGATTATTCGTTTAAATTTTTTCTCAATTTCCCTCTTTGTCATCCTTATCATTGTAGGTCTTCCATGAGGACAGTTATATGGATTTTCAAGCTGCATAAGCTCTTTTAAAAGCTCATGTGCCTGTGCTACAGAAAGATCATTTCCGCCCTTAACCGCTGCCTT
>JALERT010000201.1 GCA_022764445.1 Lachnospiraceae bacterium
AACAGTGAGTATATTACTTGCAATGTATCTATAGACTGTACAAGTGTTCGTGACAAGCTCGACTTGCTTAAACCATCCGTAAGAAAGCACATACCAGCTAGTGGTATTATAC
The DNA here is from genome assembly GCA_022764445.1 of Lachnospiraceae bacterium. Taxonomy (GTDB): domain Bacteria; phylum Bacillota; class Clostridia; order Lachnospirales; family Lachnospiraceae; genus Butyribacter. The sequence continues at coordinate 113 of JALERT010000201.1, forward strand.
TTAAAGAAAGTAAGATAAAAGTAAAAAAAAGTTCAAATGCATATGATGTACTGGTAACTGCATGTAAGCTTAATAAAATAGCATATGATGCGGAGTATTCAAAAGTTTATTCATCAACATATGTAAAAGGAATCGGCTATCTCTACGAAAAGATGGCAGGTGATATGAGTGGCTGGCTTTATCTTGTAAATGGAAAGACCGCTAACGTCGGTGCATCAAGGTATACGGTAAATGAGGGTGATACCGTATCATGGACATATACATGCAGTGGAAGGGCAGGAAGCTGATGAGTAAAACAATTCGATGCAGTGAGTTTCATCCTGTTGTTAATTTCTGTTATATTTTAGGTATGATTTTAATTACAATGAGCAATATGAACCCTGTAATTATAGCTGTTTCATTCATTTCATCATTTCTTTACATGATTTATCTCGACGGAGTGCTTCATATAAAGAGAATTATTTTTATTTCATTACCGATACTTTTATTTTCGGTTATAATAATGCCGCTTTTCTACCATAATGGGGTAACGCCGCTTTTTTATGTCAATGATATGCAGGTAACACTTGAGGCAGTTTTATATGGTATAGTAATGACATTTTTACTTCTTTCGGTTATGCAGCTTTTTTTTATATGGAATAAATGGATTTCATCGGAGAAATTTCTTTATCTTTTTGGTAAGATTTCGCCAAATATTTCACTTGTTTTATCTATGGTATTTAGAATGGTGCCGCTTATGATAAAAAGGTGGCATGATATACATGACGCACAGAAGGGAATGGGATGCACCGCTGTTAATTCCATAATAGGAAGAATGAAACAGTTTGTAAAAGAGATATCAATACTTATTTCATGGTGTCTTGAAAATTCGATTGATACTTCGATTTCTATGGAGTCAAGGGGATATGGAATCGGTAAAAGAACTAGTTTCCATCGTTTCAGGTGGCATATATACGATATCATTACGATAGTTACAATTATTCCAATTATAATACTTATCTTTGTATCTATATTAAATGGTGGATTTATGGTTAATTTTTTTCCTGAAATAAATATTAACCAATTTAGTCTTTACGAGAAAGTTTTAGCTGTGGTATATGGAGTTTACGCAGTTATGCCTTTACTTATTGAGTCTTTTAATATTAATACATACGGAGGCTGATTTGTCGATATTAGAGTTTGATAATGTATCATTTTCATATGCGGGGAGCAATGAAAATGTGCTGGAGGATATAAATTTTTCAATAGAATATGGAGAGTTTGTAGTGCTTTGCGGTCAGTCAGGCTGTGGCAAGAGTACTCTTTTAAGACATACTAAGAAAAATCAGATACCTGAAGGAAATGGTACAGGCAATATGTACTTTGAAGGTGAAGATATCGAACTTATGGATGACAGAAAGAGTGCTTCGGATATAGGATTTGTAGGTCAGAATCCTGATGGTCAGATAGTAACTGACAGGGTATACCATGAGCTTGCTTTCGGACTTGAAAATCTTGGAATACCTCTTGACGAGATGAGAAGAAGAGTGAGTGAGATGGCAGAGTACTTTGGAATGGAAAGCATATTTAATAAGTCTGCCGATGAACTTTCAGGCGGGCAAAAGCAGATACTTAACCTTGCGTCAGTTATGGTAATGCGTCCAAAACTTCTTGTATTAGATGAACCTACGTCACAACTTGATCCCATAGCATCTGAAAAGTTTATTCATACGCTCGAAAAAATCAACAGGGATTTTGGAGTAACAATTCTTATTTCAGAGCAGAGGCTTGAAGAAATCCTTCCGATTGCAGACAGAGTAATTATTATGCATCAGGGTAAGATTGCGGGAGATGTTTTACCGGAAGAGACAGGATATATAATGAAGAAAATAAATTCACCTGTGTATAAGGCAATACCTGCAGCAACAAAACTATTTACGGAATTTGTGGGAGATGGAACGGCACCGCTTACTGTCAGAGACGGAAGTAAATGGTTAAAGGGCGTAAAAAAGGACTGTGAAGAAATAAAAAAAGATAGTACAGAAATAAAAAATAATATTTCCTGTGACAGCAAAAATCAAGTAAAAGAAGCCGGGGATGAAATTGTACTTAAATGCAGGAATATATCATACAGCTATGGTTCTGAAAAGGTTCTTAAGGACTTCTCAGCGGATATTCCAAAGAAATCAATATACGCTATTCTTGGTGGAAATGGCTCAGGAAAAACAACGGCACTTAAGATAATGTCAGGTATTTATAAAGCTAAAAAAGGTAAAGTTGTATCAAATGGCAGAGTGATTTATCTTCCTCAAAACCCACAGACTGTATTCACAGAAATTACAGCTTTTGATGAGCTTATGGAGGTATATTTAAGTCATAAATCATGGTTTAAAGATATGACTGATGATGAAAGAAGTGATGAGTGTGAGAGGATGTTAAGCTTTCTTGAGCTTGACAGTCATAGAAAAAAAAATCCATTTGATTTAAGTGGTGGACAGCAGCAAAGACTTGCACTCGGTAAGGTACTTCTTTTAAAACCGGATATACTTCTTTTAGATGAGCCGACAAAAGGTCTTGACAGTGAATTTAAGGATAAGCTGTCACATCTTCTTAGAAAATTAGTCAAAGAGGGAATTACAATTGTTCTGGTATCCCATGACATAGACTTTTGTGCAGAGACAGCCGACTACTGCAGTCTTCTTTTTGATGGGGAGCTTACTAAAAAAGAAAGCACTACAAACTTTTTTAGCAATAATTATTTTTATACAACTTCTGTCAACAGGATGTTTAAACTGGCAGGAATAAGTGATGATGTTATAACATACAATCAGGCAGCATTATTATTAAAAGAGGATTTTAATAAATGAAAAGAAAGTATAAAAGCCGAAGGCAGTTTGATCAGGCTGAGTTTGACAGAAATTACAAAAAAAGAAAAATCGTATCATGGCTGACTGTTTTACTGATAATTCCATTTATACTATTTGTAGTAAACAGGCTCATAAGCGGTGAGCATTATATGTTAATAAGTTTACTGATTATAGCGGGTACGATTCTTCCTCTTATGATAAGCTTTGAATATAGGAAGCCAAGAGCTAGGGAAATTGTATTGCTTGCTGTTTTGATTTCATTTTGTGTCGTCTCAAATCTTATATGCAGTCACACGATTCCACTTCATGCAGGTACTGCTATGGTAGTTCTTGCAGGAATAAGTATGGGACCGGAAGCAGGATTTCTTACAGGAGCACTTGGAAGATTTGTATGTAATTTTTTTGATGGTCAGGGGATATGGACACCATGGCAGATGACAGCGTGGGGAATTATTGGCTTTATAAGCGGAGTATCTTTTCGCAAGGTTGAAAAAGGAGAAAAGGGCAGCAGATTCAGTATATTTATCTGTGTTGGCGCAGGAGTAATTGCTGGATATTTTGTAAATATGATTATAGGTAAAAGTGACGATTTTGTCGGAGTAAAATTATATTTATGGATGTTTGTTGGACTTTTGACAGGTGTTATCCTGCAGAGAAAGAAACTTCCTATAGATAGATTTGTAATGTCTGCATACACATTCATAATAGTATTTGTTTTCTACGGAGGCATAATGAACTTTGCAGCAATGCTTATGCAAAATTCATATAGTCCCAGTGAAAATCCAATCAATGCAGACACGCTTCGTGCTCTTTATGTAACAGGAGCACCATATGACTTTATGCATGCTCTTGGAGCTGCATTTTGTATATTCTTAATAGGAGAATCACTTCTTGGGAAACTTGAGAGGATTCAGATAAAATATGGCATTTACACAGGATAGAGAATTAATCATTAGATAGAAAATTATGAAATCTAAGCTGGCTGGTTTTCTTTTATATGAAATTATGTATTTGCCATAAAAACTAAAAAAAGGAGATTAAC
>JALERT010000013.1 GCA_022764445.1 Lachnospiraceae bacterium
ACTTATATGTAATACACTTGAGGAGGCAGAAGCAGGCGTAGCAACTCTTATGCTTGATAAACAGTTTGGTGATGCAGGAGATACAATTGTCATCGAAGACTTTATGACAGGACGTGAAGCATCTGTTCTTTGTTTCTGTGACGGAACACATATTAAACCAATGACAAGTGCACAGGATCATAAGCGTGCAAAAGATGGAGACCAGGGACTTAATACAGGTGGTATGGGAACATTTTCACCTAGTCCATTCTATACAGACGAAGTAAAGAAATTCTGTGAGGAAAAAATTTACCAGCCTACAATGGATGCCATGAAAGCAGAAGGCAGAGACTTTGTTGGTATTCTTTTTGTCGGACTCATGATTACTGATGACGGGCCTAAGGTACTTGAATATAATGCCCGCTTTGGAGATCCTGAAGCACAGGTAGTTCTTCCACGTATGAAGAATGATATAATAGATGTAATTGATGCCTGCATAGATGGAAAACTTGATGAGGTAGAACTCGAATTTGAAGACAATGCAGCTGTTTGTGTCGTTCTTGCTTCAGATGGTTATCCTGAACATTATGAGAAAGGAAAACTCATCACAGGTCTTGAGAATTTCAAAGGCAAAGAAGGATACTATGCATTTCACGCAGGTACTAAAAAAACAGATGAAGGTATCGTAACAAACGGCGGACGCGTTATAGGAATTACAGCTAAGGGCGCAACCCTTAAAGAAGCCCGTGCCAATGCATACAAAGCAACAGAATGGGTAAAATTTGATAATAAATATATGAGACACGATATTGGCAAAGCAATAGATGAAGCCTAGATAAAGGAGGTATAATATGTATTCATTTGAAGAAGTAGAAAAGTTTGATCCTGATTTAGCAAAAGCTATATCAGATGAAACAAATCGTCAGAGAGAAAATATCGAGCTTATTGCATCAGAAAATCTTGTAAGCAAGGCTGTTATGTCAGCTATGGGAAGTACTCTTACCAACAAATATGCCGAAGGATATCCGGGTAAGAGATATTATGGCGGCTGTGAATATGTTGATGTAGTAGAAGATCTTGCAAGAGATCGTGCCATGAAACTTTTTGGCTGTACATACGCTAACGTCCAGCCTCATTCGGGTGCTCAGGCTAACATGACTGTTTTCTTTGCACTCATGGAGCCTGGTGATACATTTATGGGAATGAACCTTGACCATGGCGGACACCTTACACATGGAAGTCCTGTCAATATGTCAGGTAAATACTTTAACTGTGTACCTTATGGCGTAAATGATGACGGATTTATCGATTATGATGAAGTTGAGCGCATTGCTAAAGAATGTAAGCCAAAGCTTATCGTAGCAGGTGCAAGTGCATATGCAAGAAAGATCGACTTCAAGCGTTTCCGCGAAATTGCTGATTCAGTAGGAGCATACCTTATGGTAGATATGGCACATATCGCAGGTCTTGTAGCTTCAGGCTATCATGAAAGTCCTATACCATATGCTCATGTTACTACTACAACTACACATAAGACACTTCGTGGTCCTCGTGGCGGCATGATTCTTTCAAGCAAAGAATTTGCAGAAGAACACAAACTTAATAAAGCTTTATTCCCTGGAATACAGGGTGGTCCTCTTATGCATGTAATCGCAGCAAAAGCTGTATGTTTTAAAGAAGCACTTGATCCTTCATTCAAAGAGTATGGTAAGAATATCATAGATAATGCCCAGGCTCTTGCTAAGGGATTACAGAATAGGGGAATAAAGATCGTATCAGGTGGTACAGATAACCACCTTATGCTTGTAGACCTTGCAGATAAAGGACTTACAGGTAAGGAAGTAGAGAAGTGGCTTGATGAAGCTCACATCACATGTAATAAAAATACAATTCCTAACGATCCACAGTCTCCATTTGTAACTAGTGGTATACGTCTTGGTACTGCTGCCGTTACAACACGTGGATTTAATACAGATGATATGGATAAAGTTGCAGAAGCAATCGCACTTATCATTGAAGACCATGAAGGAAATAAGCAGAAAGCATGTGACATTGCTAAATCATTAACTGATAAGTATCCTTTATACGAATAAAAGTTAAAAAAGTAATGAATAGTTACAATTTAGTTACTGTGCACAGTAACTAAATTCACGATATAATTTCAAAAGAACAACGGGGTGTAGTCATTGCCCCGTTGTACTATTATAAAAGGAGATGACAATTGATATGTCTGATAAGAACAACTTAACACCAAAGCAGGAAAATTATCAGAATCTTGCCGAATCAATCATCAAAAAATTTAACCAGCGCGGAATTGAAGGATATTACTGTAAAGACCGCGAAGAAGCGAACGCAAAAGCAAAGAGATTTCTAACTCCTGACTGTACTGTTTCATGGGGTGGTTCCATGACTCTTAAGGAGATTGGATTAATCGACGATCTCAAAGAATCAGATGATTACATAATTTACGACAGATCAAAAGCTGTAACACCTGATGAGCAAAGGGAAATGTTTGGTAAAATCGTAACATCTGACTACTATTTTATGAGTTCCAATGCAATCACAATTGACGGTGAACTTATCAATATCGACGGCAATGGCAACAGGGTTGCATGCCTTTGCAACGGACCTGCCAATGTTATCATAGTAGCCGGAATGAATAAAATAACAGATTCAGTGGAAGCAGGTATAAAACGTGTAAGAAATATCGCTGCTCCGCCAAATGCCATCAGACTTAACCTTAATACACCATGTGCCGAAATAGGCCACTGTGCCGACTGTGTATCTGATGACTGTATCTGCGGTCAGATTGTCATAACACGCAGATCACGCGTAAATGGAAGAATAAAAGTAATTCTCGTCGGAGAAGAACTGGGATACTAGTATAAAAGGAGAAATAAATGTTACAGAAGCAGTTAATTGATAAACTCTACTCTAACCACATACTTGACCATGACGAATTTAGACAGCTTATTGATAACCATGATGAAGAAGATTCCGAATATCTCTTTGAACTTGCAAGAAATGTACGCGAATCAGAATACGGAAAAGATGTATATATAAGAGGTCTCATAGAATTTACCAATTACTGTCGCAACGACTGCTATTACTGTGGTATAAGATGCAGTAATGCTAATGCAGCAAGATACAGACTTGATAAAGAGACAATCTTAAAATGTACCGATGAAGGTTACAGACTGGGATTTAGGACATTCGTGCTGCAGGGCGGTGAAGATATGCATTTCACAAGGAATATTATAAGTGATATTGTCTATTCTATAAAAGAACAGCACCCTGACTGCGCCATAACTCTTTCAGTCGGTGAACGTGACTATGACGATTATCTTGAATGGCACAAAAACGGTGCCGACAGATACCTTCTTCGTCATGAAACAGCAAGTGAAGAGCATTATGGAAAGCTCCATCCGTCATGTATGTCTCTTTCCAACAGAAAAGAATGTCTGTATAACCTTAAAGAGATTGGTTATCAGGTAGGAGCAGGATTCATGGTAGGCTCACCATACCAGACAACTGACTGTATCATAGAAGACTTATATTTCCTGAAAGAATTACAGCCTCATATGATAGGGATAGGTCCCTTCATATCACAGAAAGACACACCATTTTCCGATATGGAGAATGGCACACTTGATATGACGCTTCTTCTTCTCGGTATACTGAGACTCATGTTTCCTAAAGTGCTGCTTCCTTCGACAACTGCACTTGGAACAATCAACCCACTAGGAAGAGAGCTTGGGCTTTTAGCAGGAGCCAATGTCGTAATGCCAAACCTTTCACCGGTATCCGTAAGAGATAAGTACAAACTATACGACAATAAGATATGTACCGGTGAAGAATCAGCACAATGCGCTGGATGCCTAAGACAGAGGATAGAATCTGTAGGATATCATATGTCAGTAAGCAGGGGAGATTATCATTTTTAAACAGGAAAGGAAGAATACAATATGCAGAATGACGCATTAAGTAACTTAAATATAAATGTAACAAAAATCGTTAAATACGTATGTCTTGCAGGAGTCCTTATAGTAGGAATTATATTCTTTGAAAAAGGATTCACATCATTTCTTAAGTCAAGACAGACAGATAAAAATGAGAAATAATAACAACGGGAGAAACGTATAATGGGAAAAAGGCTTATTATCACCGAAAAGCCATCTGTCGCACAGGAATTTGCGAAAGTACTCAATGTATCAGGAAGAAGAGATGGCTGTATAGAAAATTCAGATTATGTAATAACATGGTGTGTAGGTCATCTTGTGGGACTTGTCTATCCTGAAGAATACGATATTAAATACAAAGAATGGCGTCTTGAAGACCTTCCATTTCTTCCCGAAGAATACAAATACGACGTTATAGGTAGTGTCAGAAAACAGTATGATATCGTTCACAATGCACTCCACCGTGAAGACATCGATGTTGTATACTGGGCGGGCGATGCCGGAAAAGAAGGACAGACTATAGAAGAAAATATAAGAAACTTCGGCGGCGTTCGTGAAGGCATGGAAGAGAAGCGTGTATGGATCGATTCACAGACAGAAGAAGAAATTCTCAGGGGCATTAATGAAGCAAAACCAATGTCGTCATACGCTAATCTTGGTAAGTCAGGTATTATGCGAACCATAGAAGATTATGCTGTTGGTATCAATTTCTCACGTGCAATGTCTGTAAAATACGGCAGAATGTTAAATAAGGCAGCAGGTACAAAATCATATACTGCGATTGCCGTAGGACGTGTAATGACATGTGTACTCGGAATGGTAGTCATAAGAGAACGTGAGATAAGAAACTTCGTAGAAACTCCATTTTATCGTGTACTAGGAAGCTTCTCTGAAGCTGAGATAGAAGGGGAATGGAAAGCAATAGAAGGTTCAAAGTACTTTCAGTCGCCACTTTTATATAAAGAAAATGGTTTTAAGGAAGAAAAAGATGCCAAAAATCTTATAGAAGAACTTTCCGGGAAAAAAGGTATCATTAAATCAGTCAAGAAAAATAACACAAACAAAAAAGCTCCTCTTCTTTTTAATCTTGCTGAACTTCAGGCTGAGTGTTCCAAAAGGTACAAGATAAGTCCCGACGAGACACTTCAGATAGCACAAAATCTTTACGAAAAAAAGCTCACAACATACCCAAGAACAGACGCAAGAGTTCTTTCCTCGGCTGTCGCTAAGGTGATTTCCAAAAACATAAATGGACTACGGGGTTACGATAAAGTTTCCCAATATGCTGAACATATATTACAGGATGAACTTTATAAAAATATAGCCAAAACACAGTATACAGACGACAGCAAAGTAACAGACCACTATGCAATAATTCCTACAGGACAGCTTACAGAATTAAGATCACTGTCACCTATGGAAAGTAAAGTGTATGAACTTATTGCAAGACGTTTCCTTGCTATATTTTATCCAAATGCAGTCTATCAGAATATCCGGTTAGAAATTACCATAGATAACGAGCTTTTTACTGCGAATGCCAAAAGAAACGTAGAACCCGGATATCTTGAAGTAATTGGCAATGTGAATGATGACAGTAAAGAAAGTAAAACATCCTCCAAGCTTTTCGATATAATTGACACACTAAAAAAAGGCAACCCTATAGAGGTAAATTCTCTTTATATCAAACATGGCAAAACCTCACCGCCAAAAAGATATACATCAGGCTCAATGATACTTGCGATGGAAAATGCCGGACAGTTAATCGAGGACGAAGAACTGCGAGCACAGATTAAAGGCTCCGGCATAGGTACATCTGCTACACGTGCTGAAATCATAAAAAAACTTGTAAGGATTAAATATCTAAACCTTAATAAAAAGACGCAGATACTTACTCCCAATAAAATCGGTGAGATGATTTACGAAATAGTTAATCTTACTGTACCGGCACTTCTAAGTCCGAAAATGACAGCCAACTGGGAAAAGGGACTTGATGGTATAACAAAAGGCACTGTAAGCTATGAGGAATACCGTTCAAAACTTGAGAACTTTGTAAGAACAGAAACAATCTCAATGATAAATAACGATTTAACCTCAGAAATTGCAGAAAAAATCATACCATTTGCAGAAGACAACGCATCAAAAATACGTTACCGCAAAAAAATAGGTGTCAAATGTCCTGAATGTGACGGAGAGCTTGAAACCACGCCTTTTGGATACGGATGTTCCAATTACAATAAAGACGGAAGCGGCTGCAGATTTGCCATAGGTAAGATAGCAGGAAGACCCCTTTCTGAAGAAGAAGTTATATCGCTTATAAATGATGGTAAGACAAAAGTTCTTGACGGCTTTATCTCAAAGAAAAAGAAAAACTTTTCGGCATCTTTAGTCCTTACCAAGGGCGAAGATGGAAAGGCAGCAGTAAACTTTGACTTTGCAGACGTAAAGCCTGAAGTAATAGAAGATGTCAAGTGTCCTATGTGTGGCAGCCCTGTTGAAATAACACCATTTGGCTATGCATGTAAGCGATACGAAAGCGGTAATCCTGCTTCATGCAGATTTGCTATAGGTAAACTTGCGGGTAAATCACTTACAAAAGCCAATATAAAAGAACTTCTTACAGAAGGTCATACTTCTACGATACGAGGCTTCACCTCAAAAGATAAGAAAAAGTTTGATGCGTGCATAAAACTTGATAAAAATGAGGAAGGGAACGTATCGTTAAAATTCGACTTTGACAATGTAGAAGCAAGAACAGTAAAAGACTGTAAATGTCCTCTTTGCGGCGGTGACATTACAATAACTCCATTTGGGTATGGCTGCTCTAACTACGACAGAAATACCAAAACCGGATGCCGCTTTGCAATAGGTCAGATAGCCGGTGTAAAATTAAATAATACCCAGGTCAAAAATCTCTTAAAAGACGGAAGACTTGATACCATAGACGGATTTACATCAAAAGCAGGCAATAAATTCAGTGCAGCACTGAAATTAGAAAATGGAAGAGTAGTATTTGACTTTAATAATACGAATAACAGTCAGACTCGAAAAAAGCCTGAAACACCTGCAGATACTGAAAAAGTACCTAGTACAGCCAATAATGAATAATCTATCAGCAACTTAATTTTGCTGTACCAGCCAGTCCAGCAAATAAATATAGAATAAGCGTGCCGTCTTATTGACTGCACCAACAAAAATCAGGAGGGATACATATGTACGATAATTTAAAAAATAAAAATTTATTCAACATGGATGAAACAATCGCACGTGACATATTTAATGATGTGGAATTTCCCTGGGAAGTTCTTGCAAAAATTGGTGATTTCATAATAGCGCTTGGAAAAACACTTCCGGAAGATGAATATGAGCTCCGCGGTGACAATATCTGGATAGCAAAATCAGCTACAATCGCACCTACTGCATCTATCACAGGTCCATGTATCATAGGAAAAGGAACAGAAGTACGCCCCGGTGCATTTATACGCGGTAAAGCAATAGTCGGTGAAAACTGCGTAGTAGGCAACTCTACGGAATTAAAGAATGTCATTCTTTTCAATAATGTACAGGTTCCTCATTACAACTATGTAGGTGACTCAATCCTTGGTTACAAATCACACATGGGTGCAGGTTCAATAACATCCAACGTCAAATCAGACAAGACTAACGTAACCATAAAGTATAAGGGTGACATAATCGAAACAGGTCTTAAGAAAATGGGAGCAATACTCGGCAACTATGTCGAAGTAGGCTGCAACAGCGTGCTCAATCCCGGAACAATCATCGGAAGCAACACCAATATATATCCACTTTCTATGGTGCGTGGTTATGTTCCTAAAGGAAGCATCTACAAAAAGCAGGGTGAGATTGCTGAGAAATATTAATACATAGTGTAAAATAGGCTGTAATTGTTACTGTGATAACAATATATGTGACAGTACTAGATTTTTAATCCGACTGTTTTTAATTTTTTTTGACAATTTTTTTATAAAAGGTATAGACTAAACAACAATTTTGTGCGAAAATATCTTTTAGGACTGTGGATTAAATACCACAGATTATTAGCACTATTGAAAGGAGCATAAACATGATTTATTCACAGGAAGTAGAAAACATGTGCCCAGTTGCTCAGGGTGTACATCACGGTGCTGCACCTATCCCAGAGGAAGCAAAATGGGTTCAGGCAAAAGAAGTAAAGGATATTTCCGGTTTTACACATGGTGTAGGCTGGTGTGCACCACAGCAGGGTGCCTGCAAGCTCAGTCTTAACGTTAAGGAAGGTATCATTCAGGAAGCATTAGTAGAGACTATCGGATGTTCAGGTATGACACATTCAGCAGCTATGGCTTCTGAAATTCTTCCGGGATTAACTGTAATGGAAGCATTAAACACAGACTTAGTTTGTGATGCTATCAACACAGCTATGAGAGAATTATTCCTTCAGATCGTATATGGTCGTTCTCAGTCAGCATTCTCAGAGGATGGTCTTCCAGTAGGTGCCGGTCTTGAAGATCTCGGTAAGGGACTTCGTTCTCAGGTTGGTACTATGTATGGTACATTAAAGAAAGGTC
>JALERT010000102.1 GCA_022764445.1 Lachnospiraceae bacterium
CTTAAGATAAGATATCCCTGAAGAAATTCAGTAAGACCCCTTGAAGACGACGAGGTTGATAGGGCAGAGGTGGAAGTGCAGTAATGCATGGAGCTGACTGTTACTAATAGGTCGAGGGCTTAACCAAAAAGTATTGAAAAAGAGTTGCAAAAGAAAAGACATAAAAGTTCAGTATACAGTTTTGAAGATATCATGCATTATCAGATATCAGAGATGGCCTAGTGGCTCAGTTGGTTAGAGCGCCGCCCTGTCACGGCGGAGGTCACGGGTTCGAGTCCCGTCTGGGTCGTTTAAATTGGGATCTTAGCTCAGCTGGGAGAGCATCTGCCTTACAAGCAGAGGGTCACAGGTTCGAGCCCTGTAGGTCCCATTAAAACTAAATAAACGTTCCGTAAGTAAGAATATGCCGATGTGGCTCAATTGGCAGAGCAGCTGATTTGTAATCAGCAGGTTATCGGTTCGAGTCCGATCATCGGCTTATGGATGGGTTCCCGAGTGGCCAAAGGGGACAGACTGTAAATCTGCTGGCTATGCCTTCGAAGGTTCGAATCCTTCCCCATCCATTAACCTAAGATAAAGTAGAACAAGATGTTCTTATTATACGGAAACCGCATATGATTTATCATAAGGTTTATTTAACTGACGCGGGGTGGAGCAGCTAGGAAGCTCGTCGGGCTCATAACCCGAAGGTCATAGGTTCAAATCCTGTCCCCGCTATTTAGACAATTTTGTCTATGCCCAGATAGCTCAGTTGGTAGAGCAGAGGACTGAAAATCCTCGTGTCGCTGGTTCGATTCCGGCTCTGGGCATTAGGTTTACTAAATAGTAAACTTGATGGGATACTAGCTCAGGTGGTAGAGCACTTGACTTTTAATCAAGTTGTCGGGGGTTCGAATCCCCCGTGTCTCATTAATTTTAGTCTTATAGTTAATTTCGTGTGATTTTAACTATAGGACTTTTTTGTTTAAAGGAGAAGTGTTATGGAAGAAAAAAAATTTAAAGAAAGATATTTATCTGGCGAAGTTGAGTTTGATGAGATATACAGACTTACAGGATACTGGAAAAAGCATGATGAAATAGAAGAGACTCTTGCAAAGTTTCTTGGTCTTAATGCAGATGAAGAGGATGTATGGATAGAAGAGTCAGATGAGGCATTAAAAGAAATGCTTGATAAGCAGAAGAAGATTTTATAAAATATGTTTTGTTAAAATATAAAAAGCTTAAAAAAATTAAATTTCCATGGAATTTAGAAAGTGTATTAAAGACTGAATTTTTTTAATTATAATGTGGATATTTAATGTTGGGGGGCGAGTGAGATGAAAAATAACGAACTAGATAATATTGACAAAAAAATAATTTCAATGCTTCAGGAAAATGCCAGAGTTTCCTTAAAAGAAATTGCTGAACAGGTTTATTTATCATCTCCTGCTGTATCAGTAAGGATTGATAATCTTGTGGAAAGCGGATATATACAGGGATTTCATGCTGTAATTAATCCCATAAAGCTTGGATATCATATAAAGGCTTTTATCAATCTTGAGGTATCTCCTGTTGATAAGAATGATTTTTATCCGTATATAAAAAAATGTAAAAATGTCGTAGAGTGTAATTGTGTAACAGGTGATTATTCCATGCTTTTAGAGGTTCTTTTTCCAAGTACAGATGAGCTTGATCAGTTCATAGGAGAACTGCAGAAGTACGGAAGGACAAAGACACTTATTGTATTTTCAACGTGTGTAGAACATAGGGGACTTCAGATTTAAAATTATTGAAAATAAACCACTATTTCTTTTTTTGAAATAGCGGTTTTGAATTGAGAAAGATACTTTGATAAAGGTTTTATGATTATAACTTTTGGCAGCAATCAGGGCATATACCATTAAAAATTACAGAATGGCCTTCAATAATTCCATTAAAGTTAGCACCTGCAATGATATCAATATGATCAATTGGATACATCTCGATATCTGAAAGTTTTTTGCAGATTTTACAGAAAAAATGATTATGCGGATTTACGTTGCCATCAAAATGAACATATCCGTCTCCACAGTCAATCTGCGTTGCTTCTCCATGTTCAACGAGAAAATTAAGATTTCGGTAAACAGTTCCAAGACTTATATTGGGAAAATCTGACTGAATAACAGAATAAACATTTTCCGCTGTTGGATGGCAGGTAGTAGACATAAGATATGATTTAATTGCATCACGCTGTTTACTATTTCGAATGACTGCCATAATTACCTCCTAACTAACAAAAAGGGACAATAGTTAAATTGTCCCTTCTGTTGTATATAATTAAGGGGAGATTATCCAAAGTATCTCTCAAGGAGTCCCTTGAATGCTTTACCATGTCTAGCCTCATCACGAGCCATCTCATGAACTGTATCATGAATAGCATCAAGATTAAGCTCCTTAGCTTTCTTAGCAAGTTCAAATTTACCCTGTGTAGCACCACATTCTGCTTCTACACGCATTTCAAGATTCTTCTTTGTGCTGTCTGTAACAATTTCACCAAGTAATTCTGCAAATTTAGCAGCATGCTCAGCTTCTTCATAAGCAGCCTTTTCCCAGTACATACCGATTTCAGGATATCCTTCACGATGAGCAACTCTAGCCATAGCAAGGTACATACCAACTTCTGAACACTCACCATTGAAGTTATCACGAAGACCCTGAAGAATTTCCTCATCAACACCCTGTGCTACACCAACTACATGCTCTGCAGCCCAAGACATTTCACCTTTCTGCTCTTTAAACTTTGAAGCAGGTACTCCACACTGAGGACATTTCTCAGGAGCTGCATCTCCTTCATAAACATAACCACATACTGTACATACAAATTTTGCCATAATTAATTATCTCCTTTTCTTTTATCTTATTATTGCCTGATATTTAATAAAATATAACAGACTTAGTAATTTTATGATTGACAGGCGTTTTAAATACCTAATTAGTAATCATTACTGATTACAGTTAATATAATATCATCTGATAAAATGATTGTCAAGGATTTTTTATGAATATATAAAATGTTAGTTGTAAAATATACAGTTTTAACTGATTGTATAAAAAATTGCTTATAAATAGCGAAAATACAATGTAAACTAACTGTAAAAGAAATATATAATAAATTTCATTGATTTATAATCTGAAATTGTCTTTATATAAAACAGATATATTTTACTTAACAGTAATTATTGTTATTTTAAAACTAAAATTTTTCTAAGTCAATATAATCAGGCAAATGATTTCGCTATAAAACAGGCTAATATCAGTATTTATATGGCTGAACTGTTACGTGACATTTAAATTTTCTATTAAGTATTTTGAAATAATTTATACTATATGGTATTATTTTTTTTATGATTTTATTTATGGGAGATGGAAAATTTCCTTATGATTTTAAGATGTAACGGGTAATGAACAAATTTATAAGAAGATATAATACAAAAGGATACAACTAGAATGAAAAAGATTAAATTATATAAATTCTTCATGTGGAGAATAATAAGGAATATTGGGTTATTTATCAAATGGGGGTTATTTTCATCATTTACGGGTATTGTGGTCGGAGGATTCAGTACGCTTTTTGCATTCTGTCTGAAGAAAGCGACGAATTTTCGTATGGCATATCCGCAGATGATTTTTTTACTGCCTTTAGGTGGAGTAATGATAGTTTTTTTATATAGCATTTTTAAGTATAAAAATGACAAAGGAACTAATCTGGTTCTTTCTACCATTCATGCAAAATCAGAAATTCCATTTAAGATGGCACCGCTTATATTTATATCGACTATTATCACACATCTTTTTGGTGGTTCGGCAGGAAGAGAGGGAGCTGCACTCCAGCTTGGAGGAAGTATCGGAAATCAGCTTGGAAGATGGTTTAAATTTGATGAGAAAGATAGAAGAATTGTTGTTATGTGTGGAATGAGCGCAGCCTTTTCTGCAATATTTGGAACTCCGATAGCAGCTTCTATATTTGCCATGGAGGTAGGAAGTGTAGGAGTTATGTATTATGCGGCGCTTGTGCCATGTGTTTTTTCATCTCTTGTGGCATCTAAGTTTGCTATTGATATGGGAATCAGACCAAATGTATTTCACATAATGGATATGCCGGGATTTCATGTAATACCGAGTATAAAGATAATAGTTCTTGCGGTATGCTGTGCGGCAGTAAGTGTTGTATTTTGTATAGTTTTACATTCACTTGGAGACTTTTACAGAGAAAAGTTAAAAAATCCTTATATAAGGATAATAGTTTCAAGCTTAATTATAATATTGCTTACGGTTATATTACATACTTCTGATTATATGGGAGCCGGAGTAGAAGTTATTGAACGTGCCATATCAGGAAAAGTAAATCCTTCTGCGTTTATATGGAAGATAATATTTACGGCACTGACTCTGGAGGCAGGATTTAAAGGCGGTGAAATAGTACCATCATTTTATGTGGGAGCCACGTTTGGATGCCTTTTTGGACAGATAATAGGTATATCACCTTCGCTTTGTGCAGCAGTCGGAATGATTGCGGTATTTTGCGGAGTTACAAACTGCCCGATAACATCTATGCTTATAGCATTTGAGCTTTTTGGATATGATGCTGTACCATATTTTCTTATTGCAATAAGTGTAAGTTACTTTATGTCAGGATATTACGGACTGTACCATGCCCAGACTATAGTTTATTCA
Source organism: Lachnospiraceae bacterium (assembly GCA_022764445.1). Lineage (GTDB taxonomy): Bacteria > Bacillota > Clostridia > Lachnospirales > Lachnospiraceae > Butyribacter. The sequence goes on from JALERT010000102.1 coordinate 4,693, forward strand.
AAATATAAAGCAGAATATATCAATAGAAAGACAAAAAATTTATAAAAGTGATTGACATGTTTTATGAAGTATGATACTCTATCATAGGTTTTGTAAAAGCAGAACACACTGCCGTAGACAGTAGGTACCGGTTATCCGGTGTAAGTGAGAACGCCTACCGAGGAAGAAAACGTTTCAATCATGAATCATTTCACCTCTCTGTGTACGTGTGCAGAGAGGTTTTCTTATTCTATAAAACGTCTGCAAAGCAGTGAAAATATTGGGATATCCCAGGAAAGGAGATTTTACTCATGGCAAAAATCGAGATCAAACAGCCTATAGTTGATGAGATTAAGGCAAAGGTTGAAAGTGCTGTTACAGTAGTTTTAGTTGACTACCGTGGACTTACAGTTGAGCAGGATACAAAGCTCCGTAAAGAGCTTAGAGAGGCAGGATGTGAATATAAGGTATACAAGAACACACTTATGAAGCGTGCTTTTGAAGGTACTGATTTTGCACAGTTAGATGATTTACTTGATGGACCATCTGCTATCGCTATTTCTAAGGAAGATGCTACAGCTCCTATCAGAATCCTTAACAACATTGCTAAAGAAGCTGATGCAATGGAATTTAAGGGAGCAGTTGTTGAAGGAACATTCTATGATGTTGATGGTGTTAAGTCACTTGCAAGCATCCCTTCAAGAGAAGAACTTATTTCCAAGTTACTTGGTTCTTTACAGTCACCTATTACAAATCTTGCTCGTGTTCTTAATCAGATCGCTGAAAAGGGTGAAGGTGCTGCAGAGGCATAATCTGTTTAGCAGATTAAAATATGAGCATTTGCTCATGGTAATGTGTTAATACACAATATTAAGATGATATTAAAAATCGTATAAACGATTACAACGAATAATTTATATTTAATGGAGGTAAATAAAATGACTACTCAGGAATTTATTGATGCTATCAAAGGCATGACAGTTTTAGAATTAAACGATTTAGTTAAAGCATGTGAAGAAGAATTTGGTGTATCTGCAGCAGCAGGTGTTGTTGTAGCAGCAGGCGGTGCAGCAGGCGGCGCAGCAGAAGAAAAAGATGAGTTCGATGTAGAACTTACAGAAGTTGGACCAAACAAGGTTAAGGTTATCAAGGTTGTTCGTGAAGTAACTGGTTTAGGTCTTAAGGAAGCTAAAGAAGTTGTTGACGGTGCTCCTAAGGTACTTAAAGAAGCAGCTGCTAAGGCAGAAGCTGATGACATCAAGGCTAAGCTTGAAGCTGAAGGTGCTAAGGTTACACTTAAATAATTTTTATTATAAAAATACAATAAAATATAGAACATCTAAGGCGATAAAGATAAACCGGATTGTTACTATAAATTAGGCAAAACTGGATCGTACTTTAGTGATAATAAGTTTTATGAAAATTTGAAACTTATTGAAACTAAGGTGCGGTCTTTTTTGTTGCATTAGTAATTTTTTTATAAATATGTACAAACTGTCAATAGAAAGGTCATAGATTGATAGGAAGGATAATAGTTTGTATGAAAATTATAAAAGTTATTAATAATAATGTTGTAAGTGCTTTAGATGGTAATGGTGAAGAAGTTGTTATTATGGGAAAAGGTATAGGATATGGAAAAAAGCCGGGAACTTTGGTAGATGAAAGCAGAATTGAAAAAAGATTTCTTTCAGAGAGTACAGTTAAGAAAGTGTATGGAAAGGAGAAAATATAATGACAGAATTTAATTATACAATTACAGATGAAGTGGGTATTCACGCAAGACCTGCCGGACTTCTTGTAAAGGAGGTAAAGCAGTATGATGCATCTATTAAAATCGAATGTGGCGGTAAAAGTGCAGATGCAGGTAAACTTATGGCTATAATGGGACTTGGTGTAAAGAAGGGGGATACAGTTAAAGTTACAGTTGATGGTGATGATGAGTTATTAATAGCAGACAAACTTGAAAAATTCTTTAAAGAAAATTTATAGTCTTTAATAACCGGGGGATATATATGTACAGATATGAAGGAAAGAAGATATTTAATGGGATTGCCATTGGAAATATAAAATTTTATTCTAAAGAACAGAATGTAGTTGTCAGAAGAAAAATAGAGGATACGGAATCGGAGATAGAACGTTTTAAGAAAGCAAGGGATATGGCGATAGAACAGCTTCATGAACTTCATGATAAAGCAGTTAAAGAAGTCGGTGAGATGAATGCAGAAATTTTTGAAGTTCATGCAATGATGCTCGAAGATGATGACTATAATGAATCAGTTGAAAATATAATTAATACGCAAAAGTTAAATGCGGAGTACGCCGTAGGTCAGACAAGTGATAATTTTGCAGAAATGTTTGCCAATATGGATGATGAATA
>JALERT010000103.1 GCA_022764445.1 Lachnospiraceae bacterium
ACATACTTGATAAAGAAGGAACGCTTGATCTTTCAGGAGAAGCTTTAGATGCTATTGATATAGGGATTGCAAGTATGCATACACCATGCTATCAGTCAGGAACAGCCGAGGAAAATCTTAACGCATATATAAATGCAATGAAGCAGTCACACGTCAATATAATAGGTCATCCTGATGATGGAAGATTTCCTGTAGATATGGAAAAACTTGTAATAGCTGCAAAAGAATACAATGTGCTTCTCGAACTTAATAACAGTTCACTTAATCCAAGTGGTTTTCGTAAAGATACAGAACAAAATGATATTGAAATGCTCGAATACTGTAAGAAATATAATCAGTGCATTGTTATAGGCAGCGATGCCCATGTTGAAGAGGATGTTGCAAACTTTGACAGAGCATTAAAAGTTATAGAAAAAACTAATTTCCCGGAGGAATTAATAGTTAATACTTCTGTTGATAAACTGCTTGAATATGTTCCTTATGCAAAATTTTAGAGTTATCAATAGAAGGATAATTTAAAAATAAAGAACAGCCATAACTAATTAGTGTTATGGTTGTTCTTTATCTGTATAACAGTAAATTATATGTTATTATGCTTTATTTTTCGAGGAATTATCTTTAGACTTATCAGTATGCTTTTTCTTCTGTCCCAGGGTATCATCAATTATATTTTCAATAATGTTTTTCTTAACCCAGACATCAAAGCTAAGCATACATATAAAAGCAAATTTAGCAAGTGTTTTCTTTTCTTCGGGATCTTCAATATCTTTAAAAACTTCATCTGATTTCTTTAGTTTCCTTATGATATCCCTAAGCTGTGAATTGACATTCTCATGGGCAAGATTAACAATTTCCTCATAAATATTCTCAAGGCTTAGTCCGTCATTTTCGTTAAAAAACTTTTCAGTTATAGGATCTAAAATACTTTTAATATCGTTAATTGCAAGAAAGTTTTTAAAATAATATATAAAGATAAGAAGGAGCATATGTTCCTTAGTATATTTTTTCTTCACAGGAGGAGGAAGAAGGTCATTTTTCGTATAATTATTTATCATTGTCTTTGTAAGAATCTTATCATTATCAAATCTTTTGGATGATTGGAGATGTTCATCCATAAATGTCGTGACCTGATCCATATATAAATCAATATTTGGTATGTCTTCTGGATCTATATAATCTATATTCTGTATACTGCGTATAAGATTTAATATCTCTTTGTTATATCTTTCATGCATGGAAATGCTTCCTTTCGCTATCATTTATATAAAATAATTAATAGTTGTTAAATTTTGATAATTGCTTACCATTATAAACTATTTAAAATGGGATATCAAGTTGCTGTTATCGGTAACAACTGATAAATAGTTATCGGTAACAACTGATACATAGTAGCATAATATAGTATAAGGTGTATATTACGGAGGTATGGAGATGCGAAAAGAGAGTATATACAGACCATCCGAACATAAACACAGTAAAAAAGCAAAGACAAAGCCATCTATTCAGGAGCCTGTGGTTGCAGAGAAGATATCAAGGAAGTTTAATATATCTGAAGATGTGATTGCAGGGGCACCGATACTTACGGGTTATGGTCATCATAGATTTTGTATTGAAAATTATAAAAGCATCATAGAATATACAAGTAACATTGTGAGGATTCAGACTAAATTAGGAAGAATACACATTATAGGAAAAAATCTTGTCATAGCATATTTCAGAGATGACGGAATGTGTATAGTTGGAGATATTAACAGTATAGAGTATCATTAAAAATAAAGATTAATGCGTCTCTTATGTCTGAATAGCAAAACATTTTGTGATGCATGGAGGATATTATGATACATAAAGTCGTCGGGTGGTTTAAAGGATATGTAAGATTTTATATATACGGACATGGAGCAGGAAGGTTTGTAAATCTTTGCCATAATAAAGGAATAGAACTCTGGAATATGAAATGGGATAAGGATGGCAAAGTGTTATACTGTTTTATAATGCTTAAGGACTTTTATCGGTTAAGACCGCTTGCCAGAAAATGTCATGTAATGCCTGTTATAATTGAAAAATACGGTATGCCGTTTATCGTACAGTTAATGGGGAAGAATAAAAGCTTTTGTACGGGAATAGTTTTTTTCTTTATGATAATAATATTGTTATCAACAAGGATCTGGGGGATATCTGTAGAGGGAGAGAAATATCATACAAAAGAAAGTATATTAAAATACCTGAATGAAAGAGACGTTTACGGCGGTATGGCTGTTAAAGACGTAAAGTGTAGTAAAATAAGATATGATATGCGCCACAGCTTTGATGATATCGGATGGGTATCAGTTGAGTTAAAGGGAAGCATGCTTTATGTAAGGATTCGTGAGGTACAGCTTATAAAGGAAAATGAAGAAAAGAAAAAGGGCAGTCTTATTTCAGAAGATACAGGGCGTGTGGTATCAATCGTTACAAGCAATGGGACACCAAAGGTAATGAAAGGTGATAAAGTAAAAAAAGGTCAGGTACTCATATCGGGAGTTGATAAGATAATAGGTGATAATGATGAGGTAGTTAGAAAAAGAAAAGTAAGAGCTGAGGGAGAAGTTATAGTTCAAAGTGTTGACAGATATGATGATAAAATTAATGTACGGTATAAAAAGAAAATTTATACAGGAAGACATAAAAATCTTTATGAAATATCTGCCGGTAAATACAATATTTTTTTACATAATCCTTTAAATGATTTGGAAACTTATTCAAAATGTGATATAATCCGTGAAGGTGGGCGACTATGCCCTTTATTGTCGTTAAGATTTCCAGTAAGCATCTGGCGTCAGAGTTTTAAGGAAGTAAGCTTTGAAGAAAGTGAGTATAGCCGGGACGAAGCAGTATCGCTTCTTAAAGAAAGATTTAAAGATTATTTAAGTGAGATTAAAAAAGATGGATACAAAATAGTCGAAGCAAAGCTTAGTATCAATAAATCAGGAAATGAATATACGGCATCAGCGGATATTGTTAGAAGAAAAAAGCAGGATAGTTATAAAAAAATAAAAGATAATAAAGGAAAAAAATCAGCTGGCAATTATGGAAACGGTAATTGAAATACCGGTAGAACACGAAAAAAATATATTTGGTAGTTTTG
>JALERT010000107.1 GCA_022764445.1 Lachnospiraceae bacterium
AAAGGTTGCTATGGGTATAGAAATGCGCTGTCAACCTTTCTGCTGGAGATGCAAGACAAGGAACCCCGTAAGTGCCGCATATTGTATAACATGTGGAAACTCAAGGGTATCATGGTTTACTTCACATCTTCCGCTTCCGCCCGATGTTAAGTATGATAATAATGGATTATTTTATCATTGTCCTAGGTGTGGGAATAGTGATATTGCAGAAGATGCTGAATTTTGTATCATATGTGGTTTACCTTTAAAGAATATCTGTACTTCAGACAATCAATCTGGTCCAAAGCATATACACTATAATTCCTCAAATGCAAAATTTTGTGCTCGCTGTGGATCAACTACTCGATATAATGCTATTGGCTTTTATCCTTCAATGGAGGTGATTCAAAAAATGAAATACACTGATGGTGTTGAATATGATGAAGATACATTGAAAATAAAAATCTGTCCAACGTGCGGAAATGAAGAATTCAGTGACAATTCTTCATTCTGCCGTATCTGTGGAACCGATTTATTTAACAAGTGCATAGGTGAAGAAGATGCTGATATAAATGGATACATAACTATTTACAATCAACATGCAAATCCTAGCAATGCCCGTTTCTGCGAAATATGTGGAAAAGAGACTCTTTTCTTCAAAAAGGGGATATTAAAAAGTTATCAAGAATATCAACATGAAAAGGAAGCTGAGGAACAAGTAGAAGCATTTTTAGCTTCGCAAGCTCAGGCTACTTCCAAACAAGAATCGGAACCATTTTTACCGGACTTTAATAACGAACTACCATTTAATTGAATATTCTTGCAACTCGAAATCGCGAATCCAGAATTTTGGAAATCGGAGTTCCGGTACTCGGAAATCGCCTTTTTTGTGCTTGATTACGTGTCCATTTCTATAGGAATATTAGTCAAGGCCTTGCCGCATCTGCGGTGCGTAGCAGCCTTTATGAATATTCCTGTAGAAATTATCATTCGGTATGCACAAAAGTGAATCTAAAAAGTGATTTCCATATCACCGGACAGCAGATGGAAACTCATCCGGAATATTCATTTAATTAAAAACAAACAGCCACTACCTACAATTGATTATAGGTAGTGGCATTTTTTATATCAATTCTGAATGATACTTCATCCCACACTTAAACGCTTCATACGCATATTCACTATCTGCTGAATTAACTAAATCCAGAATATCATTGAACTGCTTACGCTGCTCCGGTCTAAGAGAAGCTCTGAATTGTACTATCGCATCTTCTATTTTAGCATTTACTGCTGGCGCATGATTTTGCATGAGTGTATCGCACAAATCACGCATAAGAATAGTCTCATGGTTCATTTTGTACCTCCATAGGTTTCGAGGGCGACTGGCCCTCTACTCCCTTTTGCAAAATCATAATTATCTAAATGTTACGTTTAGGTCTAATGCCTTCTGTGCTGCTTCAAGAACAATCTGCTCTACTGCTGCCGCATAAGTTTCCTCATCAATCTGTGTTAGATTAAAATAATGCATAGCGTTCTGAAGGAAGTTCTGGAACTTGCTCTTAAAGCTAAAGGCTTCTCTCTCCGCATCCTGAATTGCCTTGTAATACAAAAGAAGGCTAACCAACTCCTTGGGATTTACATAGGTTTCAACAGTCTTCATATACTTCTCATCGGCTTCCTGCGTTCTCTTGGCACCTTCAACCTTAAGTGCCTGGAATACTACCGAATGAATAAACTCAGGAGAAGCAAAGTTTCGAAGGTTAGCAGTAAAATTAACTGAAAAGGACTTGCAGTTATAGAAATACGCCTCATCAATGTTTGATGTATATCCGTCACCATTTTTTAATCTACGTCTAAGAGCATTGTAAGCATTACCATGAGGTGTCTTTCCGAGGCTAAGTGCAATATCAGACATGCCTGGAGTGAACACCTTTTTATCCGTAGAGTTATCTGTTACATGGACATGAATAAGCTCTGCAAGGCGTTTCTCATCAACAACAGGAGTAGGCACCTCTCCTTCCTTAGGCTCAAACTTAATCTTGTAAGCACTCTCTTCAAGAGATTTTGCCATGTCTTCAAGGATAGTTCTGTAGGTCTCAAGTACATTATAATCCTTCACAAAGGCATCTGGAAAACTAGCATCACGCTTAAGATAGCAGGCTAAAGACTTGATTGGCATACGCTTCTTTGCCTTTACCTGTGCTGCATTAAGGTCCTCGTTGAGTTCCATCATTCTATCCGCAATGCACTCGCAAAGATCCTGCTCAGTGAATTCCTTTTCATCGAAGGCTTCAGTTGAAAGTGGATCATCAAAGTCCTGCTTCTGAAGTGAAGCCACAAAAAGATCTAACTTATTATGAATCATAAATACCGGTATCTGCTTGCTAAAGTTCTTAAGCACATCACGATAGAGCTCACCGATCTTCTTCTCATTTGTATCGCCTTCGAGTGGTACAACCATTGCAATTGCATCTATGTCGCCCTTATAAAGAAGCTCTGAGCAATAATCTACATTCTCGTCATCAGTGTTGTCCGCATGATATAACCCTCTGGTATCCAGGGTTGCAAATACGATATTGTCATTGCTGTCTCTGAAAACCTTGCTAGTTAAAGGGTGATCCTCAATGAGTTTAGAGAACACCCTATTCATTGGTACATAGATAACAATTTCACTGCAAAGCACTTCAAGTGATAAACGCTGACCTGCCTGGATATTGTTTGCTGTAAACATAGCTTTGATAAACTCTGTATCCGGGTTATCCAGCATAATATCCTTACAGTAATATCCATCACTTGAGATATCCTCTTGGTCAAAGTATGTAAAGAATACCTTAGAAAGATTATCATTAAGTGACTCCCAGATTCTCCAAAGGTCATGCTTGAAGGTGTCACTCTGTAAATCCATTGTACGTTCAACTTCCTGCTGAATAGCAGACATGAATTTCTTGCTATTTTCTTTTACCTCAACCTCAGCCATCTCATTCTTTACGGTATTATAAATACTGTAATTATACTTGTGCAGATCATATCTGTGGTAAAGATCTACGATTTCCTTAATAAAATCCTCTTTCTGTTCATCAGTAAGCAATGAAAGAAAAGCCTTTACATTATTGCGCTTTGTGAGCTGATCTCTTAAGGCTTCATCCAGAACTTCCTCATCTTTTCCAGTAACCGAAGCGACTACCTTACCAAAGTCCTTTACAACTTTTGCAATTGCCTTTGATACGATCTCTGTGAAAAGGTTTCTGCTAAAGGCATTTTCATCCTGCTTTACTGCAACTACCATCTTATCACTGTATTCAGTTGTAAAAACCATCAGTCTCTCAGTAAGCGTAGAATTTGTGCTTCCTACACCTTCAATGAGAATCTTTCTGGCTCTCTTTTCTGCAGGAATCGTTCCGATCTCAGTCTTTCCGTCTCCTGTGCCTCCTAAAAGTTCAATAACTCTAACATGGGGCTTCATAATATTGTGGTTAGCATTCATATGTGCTACCTCCTTAAAATATTTATTCAAGCCAATAAAAAAATCCATACCAACCCGAAAGGATGATATGGATAGAATAAGCCTATATATAAAAGGAGACACATACAAATATACTCCCTGTATTCTAAACGGTATCACTAAACTGTCGGATCGGTTCTGCAGCGGGTAGCTGCGTACTACTAAACAAAATAGGATTCTAGTATTAACTTGTACATATATTGTGCCACAGATGGAACACATTGTCAATCTTTTTTCATAATTTTTCCCCCCAAAAAAACGGGCCAGCTCAAAATAGAATCAAAGCTGGCATTCGTAATTTACTTTATAACTTTATTTCGTAGTGCAATTCCCTCAACAACTCCATGAACATATGCTGTTAACGCCATTCTTCCATCCTCTGAAGTAATCGCGTCGATTATCTTACTGAGTTGAAGCTGCTGGTCTGCATTTAGATTGATTCTTAACGCAGTAATCATGTCATCGACCTTCTCTTGTCTCTGAATAAATTCTTCCGACTGAATATAATCTCTTAAGGAATCATCAAATCCATCCTTTATACATTCTTCAAGTTCCATTGTCATTCACACCTCCAATACCGGGACAAATATTGATCGGCCTGTTTAACAAAATAAAAATAACTCCAGGTAGCGAACCTAGAGTTATTATATCGAACATCTGTTCTGTTGTCAATCTTACTTTTCTTTTTCGAGTATTTCTCCTAATGTAATCCCCGCTTCTGTTTTCCACATTTTATTGCCACTAGTGCTATTTCCTGTAACTAAATCAGATGCACCTGAGGGCGAATGGAATAATTCATCTCTTGTAAATATTCCATCCTTTATTGTTCCCTCCGAGATTAACTGTGCACGCTTCTTCTTTGCCCAGGAAGGTGTAGATTTTGTATCGCTTTCTCTTATTTTACTTCCTTTTAGTACAACATAGCCCTCAATAGTTCTTACCATTTTAGCATCTACTGAGTTATTCTTTGTTTTGATAGCAAAAACCTGTTTATCAGACAAGTCCTCAGAAGTGCCCTCCTTTTTGATTAGCGGCTCAAATACTTTATGCCCCATACCATATGTAAGTACTGACACATTATCGATGAAATCCTCCATCTCAGCTTGCTCATCAATTGCAATTGATGCGGATGTTGGTTTTTGTGTGTTCATGACAGTGTATCTATCGACTTGATTAGCAATTTCATATAAACGACCTTCTAGGTATTTTACATGAGCTTTATTAAAATGATCATCTTGACTTACAAACACAACTGCTTCACTCCAATAATCCTTCTTATCCTCATGATCCTTTAATCGAGTGTAAGCATCTTCTGTTTCGCCAATATAAACTACAGGCCGCCCTGTATCATCTTCATCTCCAAAAAGCAAATAAACAGCCGGTCTTTTTAACTCATCTATATCACAACACTTTTTATATAGTGCTCGCGGAATTCTATATGCCTTTGTAGTTCGACCTGCCAATGTACAAACCCATCTTCCGGCAGCATCTCCATCCATCATAAATATTTTGAGACTTTTTCCTCTTGCCATTTAATCACCCCATTTAGAAAAATTCCTCAATAGATTTCCAATTATCACTTCCTGCAATAGCTTCTGTCCATTCTTCATTGTTAAGGAACAATTTTTCTCCAATATCCCTTACAAATCCCCATTTTAATTCAGGATGTCGTTTCGTTACATATTTCTTAAACGCATCAAACTTAATAGGAGACATCTTATCAATATTGTCGGTGTGGCCTGAGCGTTCTCCTCCTTTTGTTTCAATAATCCAAATATCACCATTCTTCATCTGTATGATATAATCCGGATAAAACAAACTTACTTGACCAAATCCAGTTCTATACGCTATAGAGAAATATTTATCACCCTTGTCCCCATTCTTATAAAACCATTTGATACTATCACATTTATCACAATAGTATTCAAATTTCTGTTCAATCTTTGAACGAGTTTTCTCCGTAACCATAGTTTCTTCGTATTTTTCATACACGTTCTTTGATAAATATTTTCCTTTTAAATCACTTCTAAGTGAATCTACTCTATAAACCTCAGATAATGGAATTCTAAATTCACGCTCTTTATAGAACATTTCCATATCCCCCAAATCAAGTGATAATTGTTTGTATTTAAGATTTTCTTCCAAATTTCTGGCTTTTACTTCCCTAAATACTTCTTTTAATCTATCCCTATTATTGATTACAAACGCATACCATTCTCTATTGTCCAGGGCTAAAACATTATCCCCTCTTCTATACTGCTGCCTATGAAACAATGTTTTTACAATAGAACGAATTACACTATCACTAATAGAAATTATACCATGCAATTCATTTATGATATGCATCAGATCACGACCATTATCATGTGTGTTTACTTCTCTTGTCGTCACTCCCTTTTTTGTTTCATCGGCTGAAAGAATATCAGAGACTTTTACAAATTTTCCTTTAAGATAAATTCGACTTATTTCTGTTCCAAAAACCCATGAATCCGCTTCCATCTTCTTTTTATTTTCTTCTTTATCTTCCAATGGAAGTCTTGATCCTGCCTTTAAATTATATTTATCCACGAAATATCTTGAAAGTATTTCTCTTACTTCACGCTCTCCGAAATTGCTAGAAGACGAATCTCTTACTTCTCTTGTAAGAATAAGTTCTCTTCCCTCTTCTTTTATCATAACCCTTCTAGTTTCAAACGCTGATGGATCTTTGAGTGCTTTTTCTTTCCACTCTTCATCAAAGGTATACATGTAACAATTATCAAGTAAATCATTTTCATAATGTCTGGCTTCTGGCATTCTTCTAATACGGCCAATAGTCTGAATTTCAAAGGAATCACTCATATTATCTCTGAGCTTAACTAAAATTTTTGCACGTGGGCAATCCCATCCTGTTGAAAGAGCTTGTTTCCACAACAAAAAGACCGGCGTAGCGTTAGGTGCTTCAATATTATCAATATTTATTTTTTCTTCAGATAACCATTTTGCGGCAAATCCATTTTCATATGAGTATCCTCTATTCTTTAAGTATGTTTCAACCTCTTCAATATAACGATTTGATGAATCAGGAAACTGAATAATTACAAGCGGTCTTATTTTTCTATTTATTTTTTCATATTCCGCCTGAATCTCATCTCTCTTTTTAATTGCCAAATCAAGTAGATATGAATACTCTGTACTCATATCTGTTTCAGCATCATCAGAAACACCATCATTAACGTACATTGCACTAGTAATTAATCCACTGGCAATTACTTCTGACTCTGGAATCTCATATTTTAATGCCGTATCATTTTGAATAGGAGTTGCAGATACTCTTATCACATTGCTAGCTGAAAAGTGCATCATAAATTCAGCCGAATTGCCAGTATTGCTTCTATGTTCTTCATCTACAATAAGAATAAAAGATATTCCCTTCTTGTGAGCTTCCGCAATTCGGTCAATTATATTTTTCATTTCACCAATTCGTGTTGCTTTGTTTCCTGCTCGGTTAACAGCCTCCCAGTTAATAAATGTAACATCTCCCTCATTAAAACCAGTAAGTAAGGCATCTCCTAATGTTTTAGAATTTCTATCAGGTAAAAGGCTGTCCATCTTATCTTTTGATTGTTCTTCTAATTCACCGGCTCCTATTGATAACCAAACAAAAGATACCTTATCATGTGTGTAATCTAGGTACTGATCTATATAATTTAATAAAATAATAGTCTTCCCGCTTCCTGTAGGAGCCTTAACAATAAGAGTATTATTTTCATTCAATAAATTTAACGTATGATCTAATAACCAACTGCTCGCATCTTTCTGAAAATCAAACAAATCTCCTCCGTTAGGAAATCTTATCATAATTCACCAGCCTCCTTTAATTCGTTTGCAAAATAGTAATCTGGTATTCTAACAATCTTAATATTTTTTTGTTCTGCATAGTACTCGTGTTCACCTCTAAGTAAAACATAATTCGGTACAAAAATCGTAAGATTACTCATTGAATCATCAGTGAACAAATCATCCAATTCTTCTTCATCAAAAACCAGGCGAATATCCGAACTTGTTTTTATATCTAACCCAAAATCAAGTTCAACCATTTCAGCGATATGTTCTAGTAATTCTTCTGATAACTCTGATTCTCCCTCAGGCTGTCGAGGAATATAGTCTGTTCTAAAGTACTTTAGGTTTGCTCCATAATTCTGAGATTCAACCTGAAGTCTTTTATATGCTGTATTCTCAGCAATTCCATCCTGATTGTTCGTGCAAAGAATATACTGAATATTCTTGTTTTCCTCCTCATTTATCTCTAACACTGCATGTCCTGTTGTTGCAGAACCAGCAAAGAAATCTAATACAATTTGTGGATTAGGATGTAAATTTTGAATCAGGTATTTTACTTCTGACACCGGCTTAGGATATTCAAATGATATTCCTATTTTACTCATATAACTATCTGCACTATCTGCGTTATTATAAATTGATGGAGTGTTCTCAGTCATATTTTCATCTAAGAAATATTTTCTTTCTGGTTGCTTTGTCTCATCAGGTCCAAAAATAATACGGCCCTCTCTCATCAATTTTTCCATTGTTCTTGGAGGGTTTCGCCAACCTCTAGCTGGGACAGGGCACTCTTTCCCTGTAACTGGATGAATTAGCGGAATAAAATAATCATCTGGAGCCTTCTTTTTATTCGGCCATGCCATAGAAACTCCACGATACACTCTGCCATTATCATCTATATATTTATATGCTTTCTCACCAGATGAAAAATCCTGAGTTTTAAGCCAATTTGCAAATTCTCTATTCACCATTTCAAGATCGTATTCAACCTTCATCTGTTCCAAAATCTCACTTGGGTAGTCATACACCTTTGCTAATGCCTTCACTTCTGCTGGCAATATTTTCTTTCCAATTTGAGAGTATAATTGTTTTGCTTTTGCTAACATTGCTTTCGCATTCGGTTTCTTTCGACTTGCAAATCCATCCATTTCTTTAATCTTTTCATAATTGTTTGCAAATACAATTATATATTCGTGCATTGTAGAAACCTTGTGAGCATCGCCTTTTGGATTCTGTTTATTCCATATTATCGTTCCTAAATTATTTTGTGCTCCAAAAATATCCTCCATAAGCATTAGCAGAGGAGCAACCTCATGCTCATCTATATTTATTGTTATTATGCCTGTCTCTGATAATAGCTTTTTTGCCTGAACAAGTCTTTTACTCATAAATGAAAGCCATTTTGAATGCCTAAATCCATCTTCTGCATCTACAATAGCATCGTCATATCTAAAATCATCCTTTCCTCTATTGTAAGGCGGATCTATTACGATAAGATCTATTTTCCCTTTATGTGTCTTTTCAAGCAAATATAAACTATGTAAGTTATCTCCTTCTAGCAAAAAATTCATTGGTTTTTCCGAATCATTTATTATTTTTTTTGATTCATCCTCTGTAAATACCGGAACTTTTTGAGCTATTTGTACATCCACAAACTCTTCATGTTCCTCCCATACTAAACCATATCTTTTTGCATTAATGAAATTTTCAACTTCGTTTATTGCCTTAAGTCCATCATCATCTGTTTTATCTTTAATTGTTTCTAAAAAGCTAAGCATCCTTTGTCTGCTTAATTCTGAAAGATTAGTCACACTTATTCCTCCCATTCTTTACTAATTCAGCAATTGGTCCAGTTTATAATAACCGCGAAAACAATACTGTACCTGATGACTTGAAATCATATTTGGGGGAATGATAAAATCAAATACTTTAATTTGCGATGTGTCTTCTACTCTCATTCCCATTTGACCAGCTCTCATCAAATTGTAATACAACGTAAAAGGTATTTTTTTTCCGGAACCAACTATTGCATTTATTAATAATGCAAAATTAGGATAATCATTGGTATATGGTGTCCATGTATTTAAAGGAATTTTTGATCTCTTCAATTCAATGATTTCCTGCACTTGACCGTTGTTATACTTTATCAAGTCAAAATCAGATACGGTAATTCTTCCAAGATTATTTCGCTGCCAATCATGGTAAGGACTCGAAGTATATTGATTAACACGTTTTCTGGCTGTTCCTGGCTGTACAACACCATATCTCTCATAGATATCTCTAAGTTGATCATATGTAACAGTTTGCCACTGTCCAACGCTTTCTTCCCAAATCCCCACCAAGTCATTATTTACCATAAAACGTACGAATATAAAAGGTAATTTTAGATATCTTGCGATAGAAAATGCCTTATTTGCCTCTTTTATTTCGTTATCCGTACAATTGCTATTTATATCTGTCACTTTACTAGCAAAAACCATTATTTTGGGTATACTAGCTGCATTTCCATAAACAAGCATCCAATTATGCTCAGCGGAAAAATAATAGTCTAAATCCTCATTATAAACATAATCATATATAGCATTTCCTGTATATTCCATTTACAATTCCTCCTATTTTTTGGGGTTAGATTTTCCACAATAATATCTCATATCACAATCCTTACAAATAGAGGTATCTTTTGTTCTTGTAGAATAATCATGGTTTTCAATTTTATGAACTACTCCAGAAAACTCATCCATCATATCAGCTATTCTCTTTTCATCTTTCTTAAATGCAATTACAGGATCCTCTGTAGCACTCAAATAATACAGTTTCATTTGTGAAACTTCTAAACCGTATTTTTGTTCTACTAAATGAGCATATACCTGTAGTTGCTTTTCATAACTTTGAAGCATTGAATCTGTCATCTTTTGAGGCTTATCACCTGTTTTGAAATCAACAATTTCTACAGTATCTCCCTGCCCTTTTAACATATCAACCTGTCCATTTAGAATATAGTCATCATTAGGATAACTTAATCTAACCTCAGCTTCCCGAATATTCTCCCACATGTCTCTTGAATTATTAAAATAATTATAAACATATCTCATGGCAGCAGCCTTAGAAGAAGGAGCCAAATAACTATGTTCTGTTAATACAAGCCCCTGATAATTTTGTTCAAACCATCCTTCTAAGTTGTCTAATACTGTTTCAGCCTCATCACGTAAAATAGCATCATGAATATCCTCAATTGTTTCATGTACTAAGGATCCAAATAAAGTTGATCCAACTCTAATTTCGCTAAATCCTAATTCTCTAAACATCTTATATTCAAGAGAACATCTCTCATACTTTGAAATATCTGTAGTAAATGCATAAGACTGTTTCAATTTTGATTTCTTAACATCCCTAAAACAGAATTCATCGAAATCCATATTTGTGTCATATGGTATAATTGAATCCCATAATGAGCAAAAATACCTGCTTGGAGACTGACTTCTTCCACTTGATACTATCGGTGTTGTCAGTACCAATAGGCTTTCAGCTCTTGAAAATGCTACATAGTATCTTCTCCAAAAATCATAGAATTTTATATCTTCTTCTGGTTCAAAATTGTTTCTGTCAGAGAATGTATCATATACAGCATTCAATATTGATTCATTTTCTTTTCTTGGTGTATCATAAAGTGAATCTACAATAACAATAGGGAACTCCATTCCTTTTGATTGATGAACAGTCATAAATGATACACACCCACTTGGCGCATACTCACTCTCATCCTGATACTCTTCCATTCCACCTTTCATCAGAAATCTAAAGTAAGTTCTAAATAATTTTTGCAAAATACGAATTTTCTTTTCACTTGAAATAACTTCTACTCTTTCAATTGATTCAAATTTAGAAAGAATATTGGTCATAATTGCAAGATTACGTATCGCTCTCTGATCTGCAACTCCCGATGCTAAATCCGTATCAATAATTTTTTTAAAATAATCAAATGTGAACATTTGATAAAGCAATCTCGTGAAGGCATAATCGGTGTTACCTTTTAGGTCATCTAACTCTTTCATTCTGTATGAAACCCACTCTTCAAGAGCTG
Source organism: Lachnospiraceae bacterium (assembly GCA_022764445.1). Lineage (GTDB taxonomy): Bacteria > Bacillota > Clostridia > Lachnospirales > Lachnospiraceae > Butyribacter. Next base: position 11,385 of record JALERT010000107.1, read on the forward strand.
AATCTTCATCCATCAGTTCATAGGCAACATCTAAACACTCATTATAATAATTAACCATGTCTTCAAACCAAGGACTGTCGTCTTCAAGAAGTTCTTCTTCAAAATCACTAAACAAATGAAGAATTATTCCAATACAGGCTTTTATCTCCTCTCTATCAAAAAACATTTTTGAACGAGGAGAATATACCGGAACACCATGTTCTTCTAAATAGTTAGCTAGGTGCTTTGCTTTATCATTTGTTACAGATCTAAACAAAAAAGCAACCTGATTATAATTATCTATGTATCCATTTTCGCGCATATTGGTTAAGAAACCATATATGTTTTTACACCAATCCTCAACCGAGTCACCAGAAATACTTAAAACTGGTGGAGTACCTGTTTTTCTAATCTTGCCCTCACTTGGCACAATTTTCTTTTCAATTCTATATCCATTCCAAGAAAAAAAATCCTCAGAATAATCAGTCATCCATTTATTATATAACTCAATGATTTCTGGCTCAGATCGATAATTTGTGGTCAACTTAACTTCTTTACATTTTCCTTCTTCAAACTTCTCTTGAAATCCCAAGATATTTTTTATCGTTGCCCCTCTAAACCTATACATAGATTGATCATCATCACCAACTACACATATATTTAGAGTTTTAGATAATAAGAAAATGATTTTTTCTTGAATAGAGTTTGTATCCTGATACTCGTCTATCATCATATACTTAAAAAGTTCTTGATATTTTTGAAGTATATTTTCATTATCACAAAGTAATTTATATGCAGTTGCCTGTATTGTTGCAAAATCTAATCGATTTGTTCTTTCCAGAAGCTGATCATATAGCTGTTTAGCTTCTCCCAATGCCACAAATTGCGGATTCTTAGAGCAAAGTAATTCATGAACATCGATTTGTTCTTCTGCCAATCCATTTAACCAATCCGCCAAAATTGAGGCTTTATCCCAAATACCTCTATTTCCAAAATCTAAGTAACTGAAATTAGGCAACTTTGAAAAGTCGTATGTCAATTTCTGATACAAAAAATACTTCTGATCAAAGTCATCCATAAGAGTAAAGTTCTTTTTTAATCCCGGAACAAAGGCAATATTATCTCTTACTATCCTTAAACAAATAGAATGGAAAGTTCCTATATAAACATCATTTAAATCAAAATCTGGAATGACGGCTGAAATACGAGTTACTATTTCCTTAGCTGCTTTTTCTGTAAATGTTGCCATTAAAATATTTTCTGGATTTATTCCATAATTATTGACCATATTTGCATAACGATTAACAAGAGTTGCAGTCTTTCCGGTTCCAGGTCCTGCCGAAATCAACAATGGTCCATCAATTGAATTGATAGCTTCAAGTTGTGATGCATTTGGTGTAATATTTCCCATAAAGATCCCCCTTCCTCGTACAATACGTATAAGATCCCATATCAAGACTTTATATATTTTCCGGACTTAATTCTTCTGTCAATTGGTTTCTCAGCATTCTTCGGGATAGCCCATGCATTTCCAAACTTCAATACTCCAGGAATGAGCCCCTCATTACATATCGTTTGAAGCCTCCGCTCTGATAAGTTCCATTTTTGAGATGCTTCCTTGACTGTCATGTATTCCATATCTTTCACCTCTACAAAATACAACAATAAACCACTATGTATATTATAAGCGGAAAGACGCCGAAAATCAATTAAAAACAAGGGTGCAACTATTCGCGGACAGCAAGTTTCCATCGGTACTATTCCGGCGTACAACTTTTGCTGCTCTGTTTTTTTTTGCACCCCTCTTAAATTACTTTATTCTATATACATTTTTTCCTGTTAAAAACACAGGTACATATTTTCTAAAAAAGCCCGCTAACCCGCATAAAATCAAGGTTTCTTGCTAAGCAAGCATACCGTCTCCACATGAAAACTATGCCCAAACATATCGCAAGCCCTTACTCTCTCAAGCTTATATCCATTCTCCGCCAGGTACTTAAGATCCCTTGCAAGTGTTGCCGGGTCACAGCTTACATAAACTATCTTTTCCGGCTGCATCTTGATAACTGTCTGGAGAAGCTTCTCATCGCAGCCTTTTCTTGGAGGATCTATCGTAACCACGTCTGCTTTTAATTTACCATTACTTTCTGCGTACTTCTCTGGTACAACGTCTTCTGCTGCCCCGGCGAAAAACTCCGTATTGGTCATGCCATTAAGCTTTGCATTTACCTTTGCATCTTCTATAGCCTGCGGTACTATCTCAACGCCGCAGACCTTTGCTGCTTTCTGTGCAAGAAATAAAGATATCGTCCCTATGCCACAGTAAAGATCCCAGACGACTTCACCGCCCTTAAGATCAGCATATTCAAGAGCTGTCTCATACAATTTCTTTGTCTGAACAGGATTAACCTGATAAAATGAAAGTGGCGATATTCTGTATCTTATATCACCGATATAATCCTCAATATAAGGATTTCCGTAAATCGTCTTAATCTTTTCACCAAGTATCACATTTGTATTTTTCGTATTGATATTCAGACTGACACTTTTTATCTGAAATGGTTTCTGTATCAACATTTCACCTTTTTTATCAACATTTTTATCATGGGTACTGTTTGCATCGTGGGTAGTAGATACATTGTACGGAGTGCATACATCATTGAGAATGCATACATCATCAAAATTGCATGAAAGGAGCTTCTCAATCAACTTCTCTTTATGAGGAATGTTTTTTCCATTGATTACAAGACATACCATTATCTCACCTGTTACCATACCGATGCGTGTAAGTATATGTCTTACAAGACCGCTACCGTCTTTTTCGTTGTACGCAGGTACATTATTCTCATTCATATATTCAAGGACAGCTTTTAGAATGACACTATTGACCGGATGCTGTATGGCGCAGTCGATAGACGGAATTATGCTATGCGTACGACCGGCGTAGAATCCAGTCACAAGATTTCCCTCTTTATCATAGCCGACTGGAAACTGTGCTTTATTTCTATAATGGTATGGTTTGTCCATCCCCATAATCGGCTCCATTATATCTTTTACATCAAAGCCGCCTATTCTTTCAAGGCAGTCAGCCACCTTTTGCTGCTTCCATGCAAGCTGCTTTTCATAACTGCAGTGCTGAAGCTGGCAGCCGCCACACTGACGTGCAACATTACAAACAGGTTCGACACGCCACTTAGAAGGTTTTACTATTTCCATAAGTCTGGCATAACCGAACCTTTTTTTGGTCTTTATTACTTTTACCTTAACTCTGTCTCCAATAACCGCATCTTTAACAAAGAGCGTATAGCCATCTATACGCCCTATTCCTTCCCCTTCGGTTCCCATATCAATTATATCTATAATCAGTTCATCATTCTTCTCACATACTCTCTCTTCCGACATATAAATCTCCATTCAGGTTTTACTTTCTTTTGGCGACTGATCCGGTGCTCTGTCTTATATTGGATTCTACAAATCTGTTATAACCAAGCCACTCCGTCGTAGGATTTGACTTCTCATAAATCTCTGTCATCGTTTCAAGTCTTGCATCAGCATTATCCGCAAAATTAAGCGCCATTGCTTCGGCTATTGCAGGCTTTTTAGGTGAACCGTACTCAAGTTCCCCATGGTGTGCAAGTATACAGTGTCTAAGCTCTGTTGCAAGTACAGGTGGGAATCCAGGTATTTCGCGGACTTTTGTGCCGATAAACTCGGCACCTATAAATATATGACCAAGCATCTGTCCGTCATCAGTATAATCATTTATAGGGAAATCCGACAGTTCATCTACTTTTCCCACGTCATGGAAAATCGCTGCTGTTATCAGAAGGTCTCTGTCAAGAATAGGATAATTATCTGCAAAAAAAGAACACATCTTAGTAACTGCAAGTGTATGCTGTAAAAGACCACCTATAAAACCATGATGTACTGACTTAGCTGCAGAATGAACCTTAAATCTGGCTGCAAAATCCTTATCTTCTACAAATACCATCTGTGCAAGCTTCTTAAGATGAGGTTCTTTAATAGTTCCGATAATGACTGTAAGTTCTTTATACATCTCATCTATATCATACTTTGTTGCTGGTATGTACTCTGACTGGTCATACTCACACTCCTGTGCCTTACGAATCCTGCTTATATTGACCTGTCTGCTTCCCTGAAATGATGTAACCATGCCATCAACCATAATAAAGTCCATAGATTCAAACTCTTCTATACCATTATTAAGCTCCCAGACTTTACCATCTATCGTGCCTGTTTTATCCTGAAGCAGAACAGAATAATATGTCTTACCTGCTTTTGTCTTCATTACCTGCTTTGATTTACAAAGATAAATTCCAAAAAACTTATTTCCTTCTTTATATTCTTCAATATATGTCATAATTCTATGACCGGATACTTAAGACTATTAAAGCCCTAAATACCCGGTCTCTCCTTTCTGTATCCCTAATTCACTTATTTAACTACAAACTCAGTAATCATTGATTTTTATTCTTACGCTGCAGTGCCATCTTTAAAGCGTTCACTATCTGTTCAGGCTTATATGGCTTAACTATGAAGTCTGACGCTCCGGCATTAATGGCATCAAGCACTTTCTCCTGATATCCAAGAGAAGAACACATAACAATAACAGCATCTTTATCATATGCCTTTATCTTTTTTACTGCTTCTATGCCATCCATATTAGGCATGCTAATATCCATAAACACGATATCCGGCGAATATATCTTATATTTATCTACCGCCTGAATACCATCCCCTGCTTCAATATACTCAAAATCATACTCAGATTCATTTAATATCTTCTCTAATGACATGCGAATAAATGAAGCATCATCAACCAACATAATCTTCATTATTATCCTCCTGTTTATCTCAAATCATTTTATTTATCATATAAATATCACGAATAATCTGTCCCTGAACAATGAGACAATTTTATTCAATAATATCATATTACTATATTATTCACAAGCACGATTTTCTTTTTACAGCCTTCCATCTGCTCCATTCCTAAAGCCTGCCGGCTAGCTGTCAGTTATTTAATCTTACTTTAAGTTTATTAAGTGCTGTTTTTTCTATCCTCGAAACATACGAACGTGAAATTCCATATTTGTCTGCAATCTCTCTCTGAGTCTTTTCATTATCACCATCAAGACCATAACGAAGTCTTATAATATCGTATTCTCGGTCTGTCAGCGTTTTTTTCATAACCATATCCAGCTTCTCAATATAGCCGTCCATAGTGATACGTTCCACAATATCTTCATCTTCATACTCGATTATATCTAAAAGATTTATTTCATTTCCCTCTTTATCAGAACCAATTGAATCATATAAATACATATCTTTTGAGGATTTTTTATCAGACCGCATCATCATAAGAAGCTCATTTTCTATACATCGTGCCGCATATGTTGCAAGTCTTATGTTCTTGCTATCATCAAAACTATCTATTCCTTTTATAAGACCTATCGTTCCTATAGATATAAGATCATCCATATCTTTGTCTCCTGCATTATATTTTCTTGCAATATAGGCAACAAGCCTGAGATTTCTTATAATCAAACAGTCTCTTGCCTCACTGTCACCTGCTTTACATCTGGTGATACAATCCCTTTCTTCTTTTGCACTCAAAGGTTCAGGAAAAGACTGCAAAGGTCACACCTCTTTTTATTCTCTTTATATCTTATGCAAATAATACGCTTTCTGTGCTTTTCCCATCTGTCATGAAATTATTTTTACCACCACTCATAGAATAATTATAGTTGCAGGTCACGCCTGCAACCAATTATGCGCTTTATTCAATCACTATACATTTTTAATATTATATTGTTTATTTTGTACAATATTTTTTGTGATTTTTCTATACCCTGAGATAAATTAATTAAACTACAAATCTTGAAGTGACAACCTAATTATTATATAATTTATTGTACAAGTCACGTTAACCTGCGCATACAAAATTTGCACAATCGGTTATGTTACAAATCAGTAATGTTCTCTCGGAGAACATAGTAATGGCAGGGAGGATTAAGATGGAATCTTTAGTATTTACAAACGATAATTGTATTGGCTGTAACAAATGTATCGGTGCCTGCAGCTGTATCGGTGCAAATGTTGCCCTAACCAAAAACGAACAAAATGTTATTTCGGTGGATGGAGAGAAATGTGTATCTTGCGGTGCATGTTTCGATGTATGTGAGCATGGAGCAAGAGAGTTTAGGGATGATACAGAACGCTTCTTCTCCGATTTAGCTAAAGGGGAGAAAATATCATTATTAATTGCACCGGCATTTATGGCAAACTATCCTGAAAAGTACGAATCCATACTTGGTGGTCTTAAAAAGATGGGTGTTAATCATTTAATCAGTGTATCCTTCGGAGCGGACATAACTACATGGGGATATCTGAATTATATTACGAAGTATGACTTTAAAGGCGGTATATCACAGCCTTGCCCGGCAATTGTAGACTACATTGAAAAATATGTTCCTGAATTGCTTCCAAAACTTTTTCCTGTGCATAGTCCTATGATGTGTGCTGCCATATATGTTAAAAAGTATATGAAAATTACAGACAAGCTCGCATTTATAAGCCCATGTATAGCTAAAAAGAAAGAAATTGATGATGATAATTGTAACCACTACATATCCTACAATGTAACATTTGACCACCTTATGAAATACGCACGTGAACATGGCATTTCCGGTCCTGCGTGTAAGGATGAAATAGAGTACGGACTTGGATCAATTTATCCTATGCCTGGTGGTCTTAAAGAAAATGTTTACTGGTTCTATGGCGAAGATGCATATATACGTCAGATTGAAGGCGAAAAGCACGTATATGAATTTTTTAAAAACAACAAAGAACGTATATCACAGGACAAAACACCTTATTTATTTATAGATGCACTTAACTGCTCCGGAGGATGCATCTATGGTACGGCTATAGAAGAAGAAAAAGCACATTCAGATGATAACCTGTATAACATTATGAGCATAAAAGAGAGCTGCAAGAAAAACAGCAGAAGGGATGCCTGGTCAAGAAATCTCTCTCCTGCAAAACGTCTTAAAAATCTCAATAAACAGTTTGCTTCTCTTAAGCTTGATGATTTTATAAGAAAATATACTGACAAATCTTCTTCTGCAGGCTATAAGATGCCATCCAAACAGGAACTAAATGAAATTTATCTTGATATGGATAAGGATACGGAAGAATCACGTACAATAGACTGTTCCTGCTGTGGATATTCAACATGCGAGGAGATGGCGGTTGCAATCTTTAATGGATTTAATTATAAAAACAATTGTATCCACTATGTAAAAAATCAGGTCGAAAAAGAACGCATGCATGCTCTTAATCTTGCTGATAAGATTACGGAAGAAAAGAGTATCATTGAACAACAGCACAAGGCTATCCAATCAACAGTAGAAGAATTAAATATTGAATGTGAGGATTTAAATTCATCTATTAAGGAAATGACCAGTGGCAATACTGCAAATGCCAATGAAAGCACCGCTATTTCCACAGAAATGCTTTCAATTGATTCATTCTGCCACCAGCTTAATGATGCACTTAGTGGTATCACATCATTACTTGATATACTGTCAGAAAATAATGATGAAGTTGTATCTATAGCATCACAAACCAATCTTCTTGCTCTTAATGCATCAATCGAAGCAGCAAGAGCAGGTGAAGCAGGACGAGGATTTGCAGTTGTAGCCAATGAGATTAACTCTCTAGCACAAAATTCTAAGGAGACAGCACAAAGCAGCAATGATGGTCATAATAAAATAAATGCCGCCATAGCTAAACTGACAGATGAAACATCAACACTGCTTGATGTAGTTGCGAAAGTCAATGACAGAACACAGAATCTTGCAGCATCTACTGAAGAGATTGCAGCATCAGTTGATTTACTTGCACAAACATCTGAGAATATCAAAACTAAACTTAATGATCTTATTGCTTCTCAAAGAGAAAGTTCTTTATAACATTATATATGCCACTGTTATAAATCAATCTTATTTATATATGGCTAAACTAATACTTTTAAATTAAATCCTATTTATAACATAAAAATGGAGCAGGTCTTTCATCTAAGATGAACCTGCTCCACTTTTTGTTCTATATATTATGAACTACTTTTGTATTAATTTTGATTATATTTACAGGGCATTTCCCTATGACATCTGCTGACAGGTTTTATGAATGAAGGTAATGTTATGTGTAAACGGCAACTAATTATGATGATACAATTTACATATCTACATAAAACTCTTTAGTACGTACAACTTCTTCCGGAATATCAACTCCATCTTTCTCCCATACTTTGAATTTCAAATCATACTCTTTCTTCTTCTTACCACGTTCCCTTATAAATGCTGCCATAGCCTCTCTAAATAAAGGCTGCTCAGCCATTGATTCACGTACCGGTGCCCTGAAAGGACAGTATGTAGCCATAATAGCCCTGACAGGCTTACTAAGGCAGAGACCACCCTGTGCCTCATGCTTTATCCAATTCTCGTAATCTATTACAAATACTTCTCTAGTGTTATTCCTGCTCTTCTGTATCTGCATCTTAAGTTTTTCCTTTTTATCATCCGACAAATCTCTATTTTTACGGTAAAACTGTATAAAATCACTATATTCACTTGTAAGTGATTTTATCTGGATATTGTTCCATGATGAGCCCTGCATAGTACGGCATAACTCCCATCTGAATCTTCCGAAAAGCTTAATCATAACTCCGTCTATATCCGAATCAATAAAATATGGCAGAAGGAATCTTCCCTTTGAATTTCTCCTTCTTCCGCTTAACTCCTGCCACATAATTCCATTGCTTCCAAATGACGGGAATACAACTATATCAGGAAATATTTCTTCAACAATGTACTCCTTCTGAAATTTATCTTCACCTTCTTGAAAAAGTCTCTCACGGTAAAAAGCAGAAAAGTCAATCTTAAGAAGTCTCTGAACTGCCGCATTAATTCTATCCTTAGTGAGAATACATCTGTGAAGTGAACCTGTACAGCCTTCTGTATAAAGAAATGGTACAAATGAAGAAACCTGCCCTGTAAGAAGACGATGATTTGTCTTAAACATATTGCTTATCTCGTAATCAAGCTTAGCCATCCTGTCGTTCATCATCTGCTTCTGCTGTTCTTCAGTGATTCTTCCAGTCTTACGCATATCTCTGAGATTCTCCTCAAAGTCCAGATCAAATTCACTCTTGGAAGGTTCTTTTCTGCCAGTTATGATTTCAGTAAGCCACTCCTTCATATCATAAACCTTACATGAACCTGTTCCAGAATCATATTCATCAAGCGATATGAGTTCTTCCAGTAAATCCTGACTTAAAAGCTTTTCACTTATAAATCCGTATCTAAGGAAAAGATCTATTATTAAAGGAGTCTCCTCTGATGAATTGTAATCCTTTAAAAATACGGCTTTATAAAGATCATAATATATCTTTAATATTCCACGTCTTATAGTTCTTGCATCATCTTCTGTTGATGACTTGTCCTTAAGTGCCATAAAATCATTAATATATTTATTAAAATCAATCGTTTTCTCATCATCAAGTTCAGAATATTCTAATATAAACGATAAAGAACCATTAAGTTCTTCTACACTTGTATGAGTTTCCTCTGTAAGTGCAAATGCTGTAATATCATCTTCTGCCGAATTATCCGTTCCATTCAACAGATTATAATATGCATCTTCCATAAATTCATGATCTATCTCTAAATCAATTGCACATTTCTCATAGAGATAGTTCTCTGTGTTATTAACCTTATCAACTATATCATCAAATAAAGACATTACATCTCCGGTATTTTCCTGCATATGCTGCATAGTCATTGCAAGCTGCCATACTCCAATATAAAGGCTGTGATCATCCTTTATAAGCGGCTTTGCCAAATCCTTAAGATAAGATGCACATTCTTCACATTGTGCGATAAGTTTATTTATAATCTCTACTTGTTCTTTTATGTGGTGAAGAGAAATCGTCATATTAAAGCCAAAGAATCCCTTTTGGACGTCTGATGGAATATCACAACAGCTAATGTAATAAGCAATCTTTTCTTTATCTGTTACCATATCGCTTGTATATTCATTAATTTCTGCAACATACTTAACAGATGATACTTTTACACCTGTATGACTTGCAATTTCAAGATATTTATCATGCGATTCCAAAAGAAAATTATACAGCTCAGAGGACATTTTTTTAAGTCCGTCGTATATCGACCACAATCCTCTTATATATTTGCTAAGAGTTGATACCATAAGTACAGAATAATCTTTATTGATCTTAGCGATAGATCTCACCGTCTTAGAGAAATCCGATATAGCAAATGCAAATACAACAGCATTTGTATCAGCCTCATATGTAACCTGATGAATTTCAAGTGGAAGATCACAAAGGCCAAGAAAGTTGCCTGAGCCGACCACAAGATTTACACCTTCTGTATGAATCCGAACTCTTCCCTTGATAACCAAACACAACGAAGAAATTTCCTCCCCCTGAACATATATCTCCGTTCCTTTAATAATCTGATTAATACTATTAATCTTCAGCTCTGCTTTCACTCATTTCCCTCCTCACAACCACATTTCTACAATTATACCAATTTTGGCATCAATTATAATAATTATACAGCTTTGAAGGCTATTGTGCAACTGTAACTCTCGCCGTGACAATTATAGTCGTATGACATTTTTACTCTTTGAAATGTACTTTGATATAGTGAGATATATTGCAAAAAATAAAAAAGCTGATAAAATATCAGCTTCTAATTATATTAATCCGTGCATCTTGCTTCGTAAATAACCCTCTGGACGTTACCTAAGCAGTTTGCTCAGTCCCGGCGACCTTGCGGCACACGAAAGATCTCACTTAGTGCTGCTAGGTTCCCCTCCTGACACGGTTCATGAGTTTCCGTTGCGCAAGACCAAGACGTCAACGCCACTTACAAAGGGCAGCTCCAAAGAAATTAAATCCTCTACAAGACATCACCCCTGCTATAGCGGATTGCAGGTACAGGGCACCGCTATCTCCCCGGCTAGCACGGAAGTCTTAGCTATTTAATTGAAAAAATTTCCTATAGTTATATCAACTCTCTGCATAGTCAATATATCATGTAATTATACTTATAGTTATTATAACTGTCAAGGATTTTTCTCTTTCTTTTTCTTTCTTAGCTCTTTAAAAAATTCCTTCATTATTGAACTGCATTCTTCTTCAAGAACACCTCTCTCAGTATCGACCTGATGATTGAACTGCTTTATCTGGAACATATCAATTATACTTCCTGCACATCCTGCCTTCGGATTCATTGCACCTATAACCACCTTAGGTATACGTGCCTGAACAATAGCTCCTGCACACATTGGGCATGGTTCAAGGGTAACATACATCGTACATTCTTCAAGACGCCAGTCTCCGAGCTTCTTACTTGCTTTCTTTATAGCAATAATTTCAGCGTGGGCAAGTGTACTTGCATCTTTGTTTCTTCTGTTGTATCCTCTTGCAATTATTTTGTTCTCATGCACAATAACACAACCAATAGGTACTTCTTCTATCATCGCTGCTTTCTTTGCCTGCCTCAATGCTTCTGCCATATATCGTTCATTATCATTACTGTATCTCATTTGCTCTCCAAGTCTTTACATTTTATCTTATTTTATTTACAATTATAATATTATGATATCGGAATCGTACGTTACTATTCACACATATTGTGCGTACAGTAACAATCATACATATATAGTATTATACACGAATTGGTATAATGATTCCACGTTTAAAATAAATTCATTTGTAACATGGAGGCAGCAATGAACGTATCATACACAACAGACCGGCTGAACCTGATGATTTTACAACCATCACAGGCAGATATGATTCTCGATTTTTATGAAAGAAACCGTTCTTTCCTTGAACCATACGAGCCACTTAGAAATAGTAAGTTCTACACATACAAATACCAGCATTCTAATGCAACATGCGAATACAATGCATTTTTTAAAAGGTCATATATGCGCTATTGGCTCTTTACAAAGGAAAACACATCTCTGCCTGTAGGAACAGTCTGCTTTAGCGATTTTAAAAGAGGGGCTTTCCGTAGCTGCATGGTGGGCTATAAACTTGATAAAGACAACTGTCATAAGGGTTATATGCATGAAGCTCTGTCATTTCTTCTCCCTCTTGTCTGCAAAGATTACAGGATGCACCGAATAGAAGCCATGGTAATGCCTGACAATATTCCTTCAATCAAACTGCTTGAAAAACTTGGTTTTGAACAGGAGGGGTACCTTAGGTCCTTTGCACAGATAAATGGCAAATGGGAAGACCATTATTTATACACATACTTTGAGGCTTCACCCGATTAATTTTCGCAATGGATGCAGTGAATGGAAGGTTTAGCTGTTACCAAAAGATACCGTCTGTTTATCACAAAACCACCGACAGCCAGTAACCAAATGCACCCTGACATCTTTTTTCCGTACCGATTGCCTGAAATTCGTCAAAGCTGTATTCCCTCGCTGTTTTATCTGCTTTATCACTAAATACACCGGGAACACCTATTGCATATCTTCCATCCTTTAACTTTACGAATATAAGATGTCTGTAACAGTAATATCCATGAAGAAGGAATCTGTTATTTGATATCGCCCATTTGTTTACAGGAAGGCATCCTATATCTTTTGGTTCTATTCTTACACTCTTAACAATCTTACCTGATACAAAAGGATACATCACAGGAAATGTACTAAGAATCCTCTCTCCAAAATCATTATTTTTATCATTATAAGGACAATTATTACACATTGAGCATTTGTCACTTTTCTGTAATTCCTGCTCTTTTTCCTTAATCTCTGCGATTCTTAAATCTTTATCATTTTCCATCCTATTTAAATTTCCCTTTGGAAAATATCCAGATTTATCGTTTACTATATCAGTTTTCGTAGTTTCTTTTTCCGATATAATATCCTGTTTTGTCAAAATATTATTTTCCTCTAAATTATCTTTCAATTCTTTTTCTACTATATCAGAACCTTTTACTTCTGAAACATCTCCCGATTCATCCAAAATTTCATCCTGTTTTTTCACAATATCATTTTCTTTATATCCATCTCTATCTTCATGCTTGTTCACTTTGTTTACATACTCTGTCATTTCGCCTAAGTATATGCTGTCGTTAGTCCATGACGTTGCATAATATTCTCTACCTGATATAAATAAAATAACACCATCAATATCATCAAATGATTTACCGCTGTCACATACATTGTCACACTCCGTATCTATGCGCAGATAAAGATTACCTGAATGATATCCTATTTTGCCAGCTTTTATGTATTCTATCCCTGTAGACTGTTGCTTGAAAAGCCACACTTCCGGCATAACAGATAATTCTATCGTCCTCATCTGAAGTATCAGCCTTAAATTGCTGCCTCTCTCCTCTATCCTTACAAAGCCTATATTCTGACCCTTTTCACCTGCTATGTACTGATACATATACGAAATCATCCTTTTATACTGACTCATATTATCCCCCCGCTTATCCATATTCTATAAATTAATGCAAGGTTACATACAATCTGATTAACTGTTACAGTTTACACTTAACTATTAACTTTAACACACAAGTTTTCAAATCTATATGCACCCTCACGAAACATATATCCAATCTATATTCAGTTTTATATATTAAATAGAACTATTAATTGGAAATTTTTCTCCAATATGATATACTTTGTAATAGGAAATGCCTTAAGACATTTTTATTTATTAACCGGAGGTTTATTAATTATGAGTGAAAATTGTAATCATGACTGTTCAAGCTGTGGAGAATCATGTTCCAGCCGTGATCCTAAAAGTTTTATCGAAAAGCCACATCCAAAAAGCAGCATAAAAAAAGTAATCGGTATTATAAGCGGTAAGGGTGGAGTTGGAAAGTCAATGACATCATCAATGCTTGCCGCAAGTTTTCAGAAAAAAGGTCATCATACTGCCATACTTGATGCAGATATAACCGGTCCTTCAATTCCAAAAGCATTTGGTATAACAGAGCATGCATATGGTAGTGAAGAAGGAATTTACCCTGTGCTTTCTAAGACAGGTATCCAGACAATGTCGGTCAACCTTCTTCTTGAAGATGCTACAGACCCTGTTATATGGCGCGGTCCTGTTATCGCAGGTACAGTTAAGCAGTTCTGGCAGGAAGTAATCTGGGAAGATGTCGACTATATGTTCGTGGATATGCCACCAGGAACAGGCGATGTAGCACTTACAGTATTCCAGACTATCCCTGTAGACGGAATTGTAATCGTAACATCTCCTCAGGAGCTTGTTTCAATGATAGTTGGAAAAGCGGTTAAGATGGCACAGATGATGAATATACCTATTATCGGTATTATAGAAAATATGAGCTATGTAGAGTGTCCTCACTGTGGTGAGCATATAGAAGTATTTGGCAAGAGCCACCTCGATGAAGTAGCTGCACAGTATAACCTTCCTGTACTTGGACGTATCCCTATGACACCTGCAATCTCAGCAGCAAGCGATGCAGGCAAGATAGAAGAACTTGAAGGAAACTGGTTTGATGATGCAATAACAGCTATTGAAAATCTATGATTACAAGTAACAGTTCAGCCATAAAAAAATAATGAAAGACTGAACTGTTACGATTACCAATATAGGATAAACCTATAGACACTATATTCAAAATATAAAATATACGAAATGGAGAAAAATGAAAAAAATAAGAAAAATAATTTGTGTTTTTATTGCATGTTGTATGCTTACATGCATGACTGGTACCTCAGTAAGTGCCACCAATTATGAAAAATATTCCAGTAAGAAAATATGCTGGTATATTGTTAATCAAAAAAATCATATAAAACCACCCGGAGCCGAATCATCTAAGGTTCTTAAAAAATTCAATGCCTATTATTGTGATACCTCAACACACAAAAAAGTTATGTATCTGGCATTCGACTGTGGATATGAAAATGGTTATACAGGCAAAATTCTTGATATTCTGAAAAAGAATAATGTAAAAGCAACATTTTTTGTAACAAAACAATTTGTTGAAACAAATGCAAAATTATGTAAAAGGATGAAAAAAGAAGGTCATCTTGTTGGAAACCACACAATGAATCATCCAAGTATGCCTTCAAAATCACCATCCGATATTAGACGCGAAGTAAAAGGACTTGAATCTATATTCAAGAAAAAGACGGGCTATAAGCTTGATAAGTTTATCAGACCACCAATGGGAGAATACAGTCACAGGGTACTTAAACTGCTTAAAGATATGGGATATACAACTATTTTTTGGAGCATGGCATACAATGATTATAATCCGGCAAAACAGCCCGGCAAAAAGTTTGTAGTTAATTATTTCAAAAAACATTATCACAAAGGTGCAATTACATTAACGCACAATGTATCAAAATCCAATAAAGATGCACTTAATGATGTTATCAAATACTTAAAAAAGAAGAAATACAAAATGAAACTTCTTACTGAATTACATAAATAGTATCAATTCAGCCTTCCATTAACGTAATGAATAAAACAAAAACTGCTGTCAAGTTTTATGAATTAGGTGAATGAAAGGCTGAACTGTTTATTAAAAATATTATAAACGTTCTAACGCTAGTCCGGCTATAGCTACTGCATCCTCAAATTCATCCGCTGCCGCCAGAAAACCATTTGGATGACAAAATCTAAAGCTCTTTATACCCGTCATCTCTACAAGCTCTTCAGCCGTCTTACCACACCATTCCTCAGGAAAATCACAGACAAGCGTATTATCTTCATCGCTTACAGGAACACCCTGAACACTGTATCCTCCTCTATTGGACGGATATACGGCAAATACATACGAACTTCCTATGACTTCACCCTTCCAAGGTGCAAACTTAGGTAGAATAAGAATCTTTCCATCACTTTCTTCCATTGCCTTTCTGACAAGTTCCTTTGCCCTTCCTCTGCCTGCAACAGAATTAAAATGATTGATAAGAATCTCCTGTGCAAAGTCTACTGCCCTAAAAAAGCAGTCATCATATTCTTCATCTGAATCCCAGCTAGGATTAAACTCATCTATAACCTTAGCAATCATATTGCTGCATCCTGTATTGTCTGATTCATCAAGAGGCTGTACAAAATGCTCATCAAAATAAGCAGCCTCTTCTTCATCTGTACATGATGCACCAAACTCACGCCAAAGAAGTCCAAATGCTGCATAAGGACAGCCATTTTCTCTGTATTCCTTATCTTCCTGATGATGATCAAAACGGCCTCTTCCTATATCATAAACAATCCCATCAAAATTCTCGGGTACATCAAATCCCCTTTTAATAATTATATTAGGATTAATCATACGTAAAAAAGCTGTAGCAAAAACATCATCTGAGTGAAAATTGCCCCCATGTGTAAACCCCTTAGCAGGTACGTCTGCTTTTCCTTTAAATATATCTCTGTCCATAATATTTCTCCATAACCATTATAATATCAAAAGTCCAAATCCACCGATATACACATATATCGTTGAATTATGGACTTTATAATACAATACTTTTTATTTTCTTTAAATATTTTTTAATATCAAATACCACTGTTTTTTTCAGTCAAATAAAAATCTTACAACATTGCTTCAAGATTTTCACGAATAGCCTTTATGAAACCTTCACTGTTAAGTACAGTAACATCATCTAATGTTGTGATAAGAGCAAGATCCTTTGTCATCTTACCTGATTCAATAGTACCAAGTGTAGCCTTCTCAAGCTTATCAGCAAATGTCTGAAGCTCTGGAAGATTATCAAGCTCACCACGCTTACGTAAAGCACCTGTCCATGCAAATATAGTTGCAACTGAGTTAGTTGATGTCTCTTCTCCCTTGAGATGCTTGTAATAATGTCTCTGAACTGTTCCATGAGCGGCTTCGTATTCATATACACCTGAAGGTGATACAAGTACTGATGTCATCATTGCAAGTGAACCACAGGCAGATGATACCATATCACTCATCACATCACCGTCATAGTTCTTGCAGGCCCAGATAAATCCACCTTTTGCTTTCATAACACGTGCTACTGCATCATCAATAAGTGTATAGAAGTATTCTATACCAGCTGCTTCAAATTTATCCTTGTATTCTGATTCGTATATATCATTAAAGATATCTTTGAAGTTATGATCATAAATCTTTGATATAGTATCTTTAGTTGCAAACCAAAGATCCTGCTTTGTATCAAGAGCATAATTAAAACATGCCTTAGCAAAACTTGTGATAGACTTGTCTGTGTTATGTATGCCCTGAATAATTCCCGGTCCTGTAAACTCCTGGATAGTCTTGCGGATTTCTTTACCATCCTCACCTGTAAATACAAGTTCAGCCTTACCTGCACCCGGCACTTTTATTTCTGTATTCTTATAAACATCACCATATGCATGTCTTGCAAGTGTTATTGGCTTCTCCCAGTTCTTTACGCATGGTGTGATACCCTTAACCTGAATAGGAGTACGGAATACCGTACCATCAAGAGCTGCACGTATTGTACCATTTGGTGATTTCCACATCTCTTTAAGATTGTACTCTTCCATTCTGGCAGCATTAGGAGTAATCGTAGCGCACTTTACGGCAACGCCATACTTCTTTGTAGCCTCTGCTGAATCTATAGTTACCTGATCATCTGTTTCATTACGGTGTTCAAGACCAAGATCGTAATATTCTGTCTTTAAATCAATAAACGGAAGAAGAAGCTCGTCCTTAATCATCTTCCAAAGAATACGTGTCATTTCATCTCCGTCCATCTCGACTAGTGGTGTCGTCATTTTAATTTTATCCATGTCTTAGCCCTCCGTTTTGTGTTTTTTTTGCAACATACTATTTATAATATCATAAACGTACAAATTTGCAAAGCGTTTTAAAGCCACTTAACTGTCTTATCCAGCAGAAGTCTGCTTTTATACTTTATATATGTTCCTCCTCACATTATTTTTCTTGTAAATCTTATACTCTTCGAGAGATTTCATACATTTTTTTAAGCTCATCTGTATTTATTTTACCACTTTCATTCTTTGGAAGCGAGTCCATTACAATAAATCTTCGTGGCATCTCATAATGTGCAAGCGTCTTTCTAAGCATTTCTTTTTCTTCGTCACTTATATTTTTATATGAACATTTATCTTCACTTTCTGAAGTTTTATCAACATTATACTTATCTCTTACAACAAATGCTGTTAATACCTGCTTCCCGCTATCTTCTATAAGCATAACTGATGACTCGCTGATACCGGGGAGACTTTCAATCTCATTCTGTATACGGACAGAAGATACTTTCCTGCCCTTTATATTCATAATGTCATCACTTCGTCCGAGAAAATAAAGTCTTCCCTCATCATCAATATATCCCTTATCATTAAGTGTATAAGGACATTCAATTCCCATAACATGATACTTTGTATCAATATAAATCGATTCATCTATAACCTTTATATCTACTTCTGGAAATGGTCTGCCTATAAGATTTCTATCAGAAGTCATTTCCTCATCAGTAACATATGATATATAATTTAATTCACTTGCTCCATAGTAAAGAACAATCTTTGTGTCCGTAAAAACGGACTTTAATTTGATAGTGTCTTCTTTTCCAAGACTCTGAGAACCTGACAGTATAGTTTTAATCCGATTAAATTTCTCCTCTTTAATGTGCCCTTTTCTATACATACTTCTAATAACTCCCGGAAGTAGAAGAAGCTTAGACGGAATGAGATATATTGAATTAACATTATAATCTATCATGTGCTTTACCCATAACTCAGGATTAAATGAATCTTCGGCAACTATCGTAGCACCTGCATAGAACTGAGCAAGATAGAGATTCATATTGCCGGTAAATGCAAGACTTCCCTGTGCGAGAAGTACACTATCCGAATCTATACCAAATATTTTATTCTGTACCTCAAAATATCCTGCCCAGCTTTCAAACGTCCTGAATAATATCTTTGGAACACCTGTTGTTCCTGATGTCATAACTGCCATACACGCCCCATCAGGTGCACAAAAATCATCTGACTCACACTCTTTTGGAAGAATTTTTGTATCATAAGGAGCTATCATCGGTACAACTCCATGCATCATACACGCTATAAACTTTATAAGCTGTTTAAGTATAGTTTTTTCTCTTATTACACAGACTACATTTTTCGGAAGTTCAATTCTTACCTCTTTTGCCATTTTAATTATTTCTCCATACGTATACCCTTTTTCTTCCGTTATTATGGCAGTTTTATCCTGTGGCTTATCTTTAAGCATGCCTATATAATTTGTGTACTTCATAGTCTTGTCACCATCTTATCTTTTTAATAACTTTTTCTTAATCCTCCGACTCTATACTATCATCTCTCGGAAAATCAGCAGCAAAAGCAGGTACAAGAGAGACTGTCACATTTTTCCAAAAGAACAGCCGTGCCGATTCCACCTGCTGCCGCTATACTGCAGACAGCATACCTTCCACTAGTCTTTTCAAGTGCCTTAATTGCATGAAGAGTAATGATAGCACCTGATGCCCCGTAAGGATGACCATATGCCAAAGCCCCGCCAAATATATTGTAATTATAGCAGGCTTTGGGATATTTTCTTTCAAAAAGAACATCTATAACAGCAAACGCTTCATTACATTCATATATATCTATATCCATATAATCAAGTCTGTTCTTTTCCAGAAGTTTATCTATGGAACACACCACGGACATAGGACTCATAGAAGGATCTGAACCTGCACTTACTGCATCTAGAAACTGTGCTGCCGGCTTCTGTCCTGTTTGTTGGACATATCTTTCTGAACACATAACAACCCACGCTGCACCATCATTAGTCAGACAGGCATTAGCCGCATTAATCCTTGTCCCGTCCTTAAGTACACAGGGCAGTCTGTCTAAAAGTCTCTGATTCATTCTGTCACGTATACCCTCATCCTTTTTACCACAATCAGCCACTTCTACTGTGATATCATCAAGAATTCCACTCTCCCTGGCTGTCTTTGCGAGATTGTGACTCCTTATAACCCACGGATTCATCTCTTCTCTTGTTATATTTTGTGTGACAGCCGTTTTTTCTGCTCCACGTAACATCGCAAGCTCATCATGAGTTTCAGGAATAAATTTAGCAACTTTATACCAACTTTCTTCTCCACCCATTTTTTCGTAATCAGGATGATTTTTATTGTATCTTCTTCCCGGAGCAGTCGAACTGCACTCAAATCCGCCTGCTACAATAATATCTGCCTGTCCACTCTTTATCTTAGCTGCTGCTATTGCCATTGTCTCCAGTGCCGAACCACACTGCATATCGACAGTATACGCAGGGACTTCATATGGTACCCCCGCTTCAAGCATCATAAGTCTTGTAATATTCCCCCCAGCTCCAACTCCGTTACCACCGATTATATAATCAGGTTTGCTGATATTATACTTGTCTATAACTTCTTTAAGAACTTCTGCACCGAGTTTTTCAGCAGGTATATGTTTATACATACCATTTTCTACACCGATATAACTCCTAAGTCCACCAAGAATATAAACCTTATCATTCATAATCGTATACTCCGTTCCATACAGACTCATGTACACACTCATTGTGTTCACATCCCACCGGACACTCTCTAAACGCCTCTATGATTCTTTTTCCACCTTTATAATATTCATATACAGATATCGTCTGCCCTGCAGTTACAGGCTTTTCAAATGTTATTCTAAAATGCCCCTTGTCTTTTGATATTATTTTAAAAAGATCCTCAATCATAAGAAGTCCGGGAACTACAGGATTTTCTCCCTTATGTATACTGTTGTCATCATCTGCATCTTTTGTAAATTCACTTATCTCCTGCGCTGTATAAGACTTACTGTATAATTTTGAAAAAGATACATTCTGTCTGTCATCATTTTGTCTGTCATGAATGTCATCAAATTTTTTTGTCTCATTTTTGATTTTACTTGAATCTTTTTTGCCCGGAGTGTCTGTAATCTTTTTATCTGAATTATCTAAAAATAAATCATTTGATCCAGACGGCTTAACAAGATACATCTTCATTGTGCATGATATTTTATCTGATTTTTCCTCTTTAACTAAATTCGCTGTTTCAATCCCCCATGAAGTTTCCAAGACGGTAAATCGTTTACGTTTCTTAGCAACTGTGCATTTTTCTACACATGTAGTATGAAATGTATCATCAGAAAGATTATCTAACTCAACCTTAGCTATTACCCATCCGTTAAACCCGTCTGGCTCTGAAAATTTACTGCATATTTTTCTATAATCTTTCATTTATTTTTACTTCTCTATTTTTTACTGCCCTTTTAATTCAAATTCATAATCATTACTTTTTTAATAAGATTTTATTAATTCCACAAGCGTGGTTCATATCCAAGTTTATTGATAATCTCCAAATCTTTTTCAACGTTTATTCCGCATGTTGTAAGCATATCTCCTGATATTGCAGCATTAGCCCCTGACTTTAAGCATCCCACGCCCTTATCCTCCATAAGACCTCTTCCCCCTGCAAGTCTTATAGATGCATCAGGTACGATAAATCTAAATACTGCAACTATTCTTCTCATCTCATCCTGTGTAAGTGGTTTGTTATTTTCGTATGGTGTTCCCTTAATAGGATTTAACATGTTAACAGGTATGGATTTAACACCCAGCTCTCTCTGCTCCATTACCATGTCAATTCTGTCTTCCATAGTTTCACCTATTCCCATTATTCCACCACTACACACCTGAAGTCCTGCTCTCTTTGCAGCCTTAATTGTTTCAATCTTTTCATCATAAGTATGAGTAGAACATACGCTTGGAAAATATCTTCGTGATGTTTCGAGATTGTTATGTATCCTTGTTACACCTGCATCTTTTAGCTTACGAAACTGTTCCTCGTTAAGAAGGCCAAATGACACACAGACTTCTATATCAGTCTCTTTCTTTATAGCCCGTATGCTTTCACAGGCACTTTCTACTTCTTTATCATTTAAGCTTCTTCCTGATGTTACTATAGAATATCTAAGTATTCCCTGCTCAGCATCATGTTTAGCTTCTTTAACGATTGTCTCTTTATCAAGAAGAGCATGACTTTCAATCTCCGTTTTAGCACATCCCGACTGTGCACAATACTTACAGTTCTCAGAACATCTTCCACTTTTACCATTGATAATGGCACATATATCAAATCCATTACCACAAAAGGCTTCCCTTATCTCATCAGCTGCACTGCATATTTCTTCTAGATCTGCATTTGCAATAAACATTGCCTCTTCTTTACTTATAAGTTTACCATTGATTACTTCTTTCTTAAGTGTCTCTACGTTCATCTTTTCTCTCTCCGTTTTTCAGTTCCATTTTGAAATATTATGTACACCCACCCTATTACTATTTAATTATATGGCTGCAAATTGGCATTGTCAACCAATATTTTTTCATGGTTGACAGCAAACATTTTCTCATGTATACTTTCGTCTGAAATGTGAATTTTGTGATACGCCCATAAAGCAATCACAAGGCTAATAAAGCAATCACAATATATTCGCAAATAAAAAATCTTCTATCTAAAAAGAAAGGACAAAATCATGAACACTACAGACAAAACAATCACTTCAGAAGCTATCAGTACAAAATCTTCTGAGGGAAAGAAATTTGACACAAAAACACTTGTAATTATGGCATTATTTGCTGCACTGCTTTGTGTATCCGCATACATAAGCATTCCTTTACCAAACGGCTCACATATAACTGCTCTTAACTTTGTAGTTACAATTATCGCACTTGTATTTCCACTTAATCAGTCATTCCTGATATCACTTGTGTGGCTTTTAATCGGAGCTGTCGGCGTACCTGTATTTATCGGTGGTGGTGCCGGAGTCGGATATCTTGCAGGACCTTATGGCGGATATTCATTTGCATTTATCATAATCGCTGTACTTCTTCCTATCCTATGCAATAGAAAATATAACCGTATATACTTCACTGTAATGTCTATACTTTCAGCAGTACTTGTAGATGTTATTGGTTCTATATGGCTTATGTTTAACAGTGGCATTACTCTACAGGCAGCATTTGTAACAGGTTTCCTTCCATTTATCCCTCTTGATCTTGTAAAAGCTGTTGTTGCTGCACAGATAGTTCCACAGCTTAAAAAAATCATCATAAGTGATTAGTTGTAAAATACAATCAAATAGCTTAAACTAGACGGAGAACATTTAACGTGTTCTCCGTTTGTGCTTTTAAAATCACAAATACGTCAGGATAGTTTCATTAACCACCTTGACTACATAATTACTATAATAAATAACAGGAGGCAGTATAATGAGTGAAGAACAAAGTATGAAAGATTTTGAAAGTGAACTTGAAAGTTCATTTAAGGTACTTCATGAGGGTGACATAATAGATGTAACAGTTATAGGAGTATCAGATTCAGAAATTACTGTAGATTTAAACTATTACACAGAAGGCATTATTCCTCTAGAAGAGTGCAGTAATGATCCTTCATTTTCCATTAAAAAAGATATTAATATAGGCGACAATATAAAAGCTATGGTCATTGACTCTGAAAATGCAAGTGGGAATGTCATTTTATCTATGAAAGAAGCTAATAACATTCTTATCTGGGATAAGTTAAAAGAAGATTACGCTAATGGTACACACTTTAATTTTAAAATTACGGAGGCTGTTCCTGCCGGAGTAGTTGGATATGTCAGAGGAATACGCGCATTTATGCCCGCTTCACAGATTGATGTTGAATATGTGGAAGATACAGAAAGCTATGTAGGAATGACTGTAGACAGTATAATTCTTGAAATCAAGCCTATGGAGCATAAGCTTATCATGTCTGGAAAAATGCCTGCCAAAGAAAAGGCAATGGCAGAAAAAAACAATAGGATAGGGCGTCTTGCAGAAGGTTCCGATGTGGAGGGCGTTGTAGAAAGATTAGAATCTTATGGTGCATTTATCAATATTGGTGAGGATATTGTCGGTCTTTGCCATATTTCACAGATTACCAACAAATTTATCAAATCACCAAAAGAAGAACTTAAACTAGGTCAAAAGGTTAAGGCTAAGATTATTAAAATAGATGGTGACAGGATTTCCTTAAGTATCAAGGCACTAAAGGAAGATGAACCTGACAACGAGGATGAAAATTATGAAATTCCTGATGAGTATAAAAATAATGAGTCAGAGGAACATGATGAAAGTCCATTTGCAAAGCTTCTTCAGGGTATAGAACTGTAAGACATATGTTATCTAAAATAGAACAAATTGGGCAAGTCCACTTTGCGTGCCAGATGCGTGTTACACTCTTTTCGTAACAATATTCCTTACGCATCTGTGCACATTCTCTAGGAGCGTTTTTAGCTTTTAGTACATCCGGCACATGTGCTGCAAGCTCCGCCGCATCCTGACTGTATATCGTCCCCTGCTAAATCATATGGATTATATGATGATATATCACGAGCATAAGCAAGTGAACAGATGGCATTAGACGATATACCTTCACCACTGCCGGTAAAACCAAGTCCCTCTTCGGTAGTTGCTTTTACGTTCACCTGATTTACTTCTATACCAAGTGCCTCTGCTATATTCTTTCTCATTGTGTCAATATAATCACGCATCTTAGGACGTTGTGCGATTATAACTGCATCTATATTTTCAATAATGTAACTCTCATCTTCTATCAATTTACCAACATGCTTTAAAAGCTCTATACTTGAGGCACCCTCATATGCAGGATCAGTATCAGGAAAATGCTTTCCTATATCTCCAAGTGCTGCTGCCCCTAAAAGTGCATCCATAATCGCATGAAGAAGAACATCTGCATCTGAATGACCAAGAAGACCTTTTTCATAAGGTATCTCGACACCACCAAGTATAAGTTTTCTGCCTTCCACAAGGCGGTGTACATCATAACCCATACCAACTCTCATATTAACTAACCCTCCATTTAAAATCTATTTTAAAACCATCAAAAAATCCGATTATATACTCCATCATAAAATCAGATGCCGGCTTTTTTCATTCATAAAAGTAATAACATCTATATTCCGTATATAAACTAAAAAGTCTTATATACGGGATATAAGACTTTCAATCAGTAGCGGAAAAGGGATTTGAACCCATGACACCACGGGTATGAACCGTGTGCTCTAGCCAACTGAGCTATTCCGCCATATTAAATTATGTGATAAAATCACTGTAGATTGCTCTACAATGGGACCTACAGGGCTCGAACCTGTGACCCTCTGCTTGTAAGGCAGATGCTCTCCCAGCTGAGCTAAGATCCCGTGTCTGCTTCATGCGACTTGTTTAATATACCAAAAATTTATATATATGTCAACCACTTTTTTATTTTTCTTTTTTATTTTTCTTTTTATTTTCTACGTCTATTATCTTTACCCATTGATTTTTTAATATTTTAAACTATAATAATGTTTGCGGTTTGATTTTACAAAAGCCGACAAATACTTATACAAGAGGTTTTTAATATGAATAAACGATCAGTTAATATCAGCAGTCTTGTTATACTGCTAAGTCTTATTTGCTCTATTATAGAAATAAGTCTTTACTATTTTATCCCACAACACTATATTACAATCGGATTTGCCATTGTCGCTTCACTTATAATGTCGCATTTTTTCCTTGAATCATCGCTTAACTACGATTATAATTTTCTTCACTCTTCATTTATGGTCGTTACAGCTTTAATATTTTGGGCTGTTGTCTACGCTATCCAGCCTAATAAATGGATAAACTATGATTTCTGGCTCGTAATTCTTGTTCTTGTCAACTGGCTTACACCATTTGTATACTGCAGCATACGTGACCTTTTTGACAGAGGACCGCGTTTTGACGGATACCATACATTTTTCAAGCGTATGTGTATATCATTTGCATTATTATATATTCTTGTGCTTGCTAAACAGTATTTCATAACACCAATTTTTCCTCCATACTCTGATTTTCCGTTTGGTGCCCACAACTTTGTACCTTTTATGGCTACGGCAACATATATT
Source organism: Lachnospiraceae bacterium (assembly GCA_022764445.1). Lineage (GTDB taxonomy): Bacteria > Bacillota > Clostridia > Lachnospirales > Lachnospiraceae > Butyribacter. The sequence goes on from JALERT010000107.1 coordinate 37,447, forward strand.
GAAACGGCACTCAGGGAAGGAAAAAGCCTTATTCCTATGTTTGTATACATAACGGAAATGATATGCATGGGAATACCTTTTGGATTCCTGGCACGCACATATTGCCACAGAGTTCCATTTATTTTAAGAATATTTATTTATCTTGCATTCCCTGCAGTACTTGAAGTATCACAGTACTGCATAGGCATAAGCCACTCAGACATAGATGATTATGTAATGACACTTATAGGAATTACAATAGGTCTTATAATATTCCATATAATAAATGCCATATATCAGTCTATGACTAACAGAGACTTTATGCTAAACAGAAATAAACAGCAAAGACGTTTATATTAAGATCAAAGAGTTTCACTTGCGAAACTCTCCGCCTGCGGCGGGTTGCAAAAGCGACATCTTTCTTATAGAGTAATAAAGGTTCAGTAATAAATCAGGCAAAATACCCTATTTATCACTGAACCCTTATTTTACCAGAACTTTCTATACTCATTAATATCATTGGCGAGTATCTTAATTCCATCAATCGTATGATCAAATATTCCCTCTCTATAAAATACCTGAATAACCATTCCAACAGGAATACCAACGATAAGTCCAAGCATTCCGATGAGCCTGTATCCGATGAACATTGAAATAAGAGTAAGGAAAGGACTCATTCCAACACTGTCTCCTACAAGCTTTGGCTCAAGAAGTCTTCTTACAATAAGAGTTATAAAGTATGCAGCTATAAGAAAAACAGCAGCTTTATAACTGCCTGTTATAATATTATAAACAGCCCACGGCATAAGAACGGTACCTGTTCCAACAAATGGAAGGAAATCAAGCACCGCAGTTATTATCGCTATAATCCCAGCATACTCTATTCCCATTATTGCAAATATAATAAACAATATTACAAATATTACCAGCATAATCTCAAAGCATGCTTTTAAATATCCTCCAATAGCCTTTACAATTGTATCTTTTATCATTATACATGAATTCTGTATTCCTGAAGGCGTATGCTTCTTTACAAAGTTCCTTATCTTTTCATTGTCAGCTACAAAGAAATAAGTAAGCATGGTTGTGAGTATAAAGAGTATAAACCAGTCAATAAGAGAACTTGCAACTGAACCCACAGTTGATACGGGACTTGTATTAAGTGACTTAAGTGCAGTAATTATATATTCGTTTATATCAACTTCTTTTCCACTAAAAAATGTCTGTATGTTTTTAGGTATTATATTGTACTTTGAATGAAGTGACGAAAGTGCATTCTGAAGATTATTTAAAACAGTAGTATAAAGATCTGGCAGCTCTACAATAAGCGAACTTACCTGCGAAGCAATCGCACTCATTATAAGATAAAGCACTATGGCTATTATTGCTATTACAGAGACAATTACTATAACCGAACCATGTTTTCTTACAATCTTAATCTTTTTTTCAAGGAATTTTACTAATGGATTAGCCATGAGTGCTATAATCCACGCTACAATTAAAGGCGCAAAAATCCTTGCAAGCCAGGGAACGGCAACTACAATAAATATACATGCAAGTAAACACACTAATAAATGAACACATATTTTTTTGTGTAACTCTTTCTTCTCTATGTCTTCCACTGTATCCCCTCCTAATTTTCTGCTATATAAGCTTTTACTTACCAAGCTGTAATGCAGCAATTATTCCCACGATAAGTACTATAAAACCTGTAACTAAAGTCAATACGGTAATTCCCGTAAGAGCTGTTCCCATAAGTATTACTATAGGTGAAGCTACAACAAGACCAAGTATTGCACAATAAGTATAATCTTCAAACTTCTTAAGAAGTATCTCGATAAGCTTTGCTATAGCAAATATTCCAACAACGACACCTATACCAAATGGTACAAGCAAGCCACATATATAAATTATCTTTTCAAAATCTCCTCTTGTAAGTGCTGTTATAAATTCTGTTATCAGATTTATGATTGGGTTATAATATCCGAGAATCATAAGCATCATAGAACCGCTAACTCCCGGTATTACCATTGTTGCTGAAGCTATAACACCGATAAATAAAAGTTTAATTGTCTGAACTACACCTAATTCTAAAGTTACATCATTTCCACTTCCTCCAAAATACTGCATGGCAATAATTGCAGCAAAAAATAATGCAAAGATCACAAAGTGTAATACACCGATATCATTTTTCTTTCTTTCCTTATTTTCTTTTTCTGAATCTTCTGATGATACACCTTTATAACGTACCCTTTCCCAAATCATTGGAACTCCGCCAAGAATCAGTCCTATAAATACCATACTGGTCTGAAATGGAAAATTTGTATAAAGCGATTTAATAGAAAAAGCGAGACCTACAATTCCGACTGCCATTCCTATAAAGTAAGGTAACAAAATCTTAATACTTTTCTTTAGCTGCTTAAAAAGATGTGTGATACAATAGATTATATCATCATACACACCCATAGAAACCATCATGGTGCCTCCGCTTACTCCGGGGATTGCATTGGCAACACCAATTACTATACCTTTTAAAATGTCCTTAACAAATTTCATTTTCATATTCCTTTCTTTTTATAATATTTCTATTGGTAACAACATTTTGCCATAAGAATTATGTATAATTTATCGAAATAATAGTTTTAGTTCAATTCAACTCTCACATAATATCACAATATTGAAAGAATGGGGGTACTAATATGAAAAATTTAAGAAAAAAGTCATACAAATTTCTACAAAGTTTCGTGCTTACAGCAGGTTTAATAATATCTTCTATAAGTATTCCTGTCGTAACAAGTGCAGATACAACAGCAAATGACGATAATGAATTTCACAGGATTTCACGTGTTATTGATTCAAATAATTCAGGACTTTTACGCTATTCATATGAAGATGAAAATGGGAATGACGTCACGCTTAACACTGCAGCAGAAAATTTGTCTTCTTCAAAAAGAAAAATGGGCGCACTCCCTTCAAGCTATTCACTTGTTGACAAATCCCTTACAACACCAATCAAGGATCAGGGCGTCACAGGTTCATGCTGGGCATTTTCAGCTATTAAAGCAGCAGAATCAAACTCTATATTAAAAGGACTTTACACTCCTTCAACAGCAGATTTTTCTGAAAGTCATCTGGCATGGTTTACTTATTCAAGATCTAATGATAAATCTGATCCAATGTACTACGATGGCAATTATATTTATGGCAGCACCGATCCATATGACTGTGGAGGTAATGCTTTATCAGCAATATTTAATCTTGCCAAATGGTCAGGTGCAGAACTTGAAAAAAATGCTCCATTTAAAGCAGCAACATTTTCTCAAAAAAATAGTATGGCTAAAGAAATGACCAAGAAAGAATCTTTACGATACAGTTCAAAGCTTCACCTTCAAAATGCTGAATGTTATGACAACGCATCAATTGATGAAATAAAGCAAGCCTTAATGACTAAAGGTGCACTCAATATATCAATGTATTATGATGAAAAAGGATTTGAATCTTTAGATGATAATGCTTCTTCCTACTATCAGACAAAATATACAAAACCTGCAACAGCTCAAAAATATGCTAACCACTGTGTAACGATAGTCGGCTGGGATGATAACTACTCAAAAAATAACTTTAAGAAAGCACCCTCATCAAATGGTGCATGGCTTATCGCCAACAGCTATGGCACAGAATCCAATGATAATGGCTACTTCTGGATGTCATATAAAGAACCATCTATAGGCGAAATTTATTCTATGGATGTAGAATCAGTTGACAACTATGATAACATATATCAATACGATGGTGCCGGCTGGGGAGATGGTATCTACAATCCAAATTCAGATATAACAGGTGCCAATGTTTTTACGAACAAATCAAATAATGTACAAAACCTTAACGCTGTATCATTCTATACATTATCAGATAATCAGAAATATACAATAAAAATATATAAAAATCTGACCGGAAACACTCCTTCGACAGGAACCCTTGTAAGTACGGCCACAACTAGTGGTACAGAATCATACAATGGGTACCATACTGTAAAATTAGCTTCACCATGTAAAATAAATCCGGGAGAGAAGTTTGCCGTTGCAGTACAGTACAAATACAGTTCTTCTAACAAAGAACAGGCCTATCTGCCAGTCGAAGGCGAATCCACGACAAACATTGGAGTAACATACAGCTTCTCCGCAAAAGCAAACCAGAGTTTTGTCTACTCCCCTTCAGAAAAAAAATGGTCAGACTCATTTAAAGAAGGAACTAATAACATCTGTATAAAAGCCTTTACCGTTAATTCATCAGAAGCTCCTGATAAAACCGAAGAGTCTGACAAAACTGAAGGAGCTGATAACAATACTGTAAGCAACGCAAAAATTACTCTTTCACGTTCAAATATTACTCTTGGAAAAAACGAAAACTGGACAATAGGTTACAAATTAACTAACTCTTCAAAAAATGCATCTGTTAAATTTAAAAGCAAAAATACCTCTGTCGCAAAGGTAAGCACAAAAGGTATAATAACTGCTACAGGCATTGGTAAAACAACCATAACAGCAACGACAAGTGATGGAGCCTCTACTTCTATCACTGTAAATGTAAAAAAGGCACCTACAAAGATAACTGTTGTTCCATCCGGTAAAAAAAGCATTAAAAAAGGGAAGTCATTTAATATAAAATATATTCTGCCCTCTGGAAGTGCAAGTTTTAAGATCACATACAGTACATCTAACAAAAAGATTGCCAATGTTACTTCATCCGGAAAAGTTGTTGGATTGAAAAAAGGTGTTGCCAATATTACGATAAAAACGTATAATAAGAAAAAATCTGTAATAAAAGTTACAGTTCAATAATTTTATTCAATATTTAGCTAGAATCATAGATATAACACTTAAAAACTATTTCATATACGAAAAGAGGGTCAAATCACCTTTTGGCCCTCTTTTCATTGCATTATGTTCTCTCGGAAAATCAGCCGCAAAAGCAAGTGCAAGAGAGACTCCGAGAGAACATAATTATAAAAAGGAGTAATAAATGACAAAAAAATCAAAAGGAATACTTTGTATAATATGTGCCGCTTTTTCTTTTGCACTTATGAATCTTTTTATAAAACTTGCAGGAGATATTCCCACACTTCAAAAATCCCTTTTTAGGAATCTTGTAGCATTATTGATTTCATTTATACTTATCAAAAAAGAACATATATCATTTAAAAGTGGTAACGGAAATTGGAGTCTTATCCTTGCAAGATCTGTATTTGGCACAATTGCTCTTATATTTAATTTTTATGCTATCGACCATCTGAATATATCAGATGCATCAATGCTCAATAAACTGTCACCATTCTTTGCAATACTTTTTTCTTATTTTATATTAAAAGAAAAGGCAAAGCTTTATCAGCTTGCCTGTGTTTTTACTGCACTTGCAGGTACGTTATTTATCTTAAAACCGGGAGGAGAAGAACTTATCTCAATCCCTGCTCTCATTGGAATGCTCAGTGGAATGGGAGCCGGTCTTGCATATACATTTCTTAGAAAAGCTACAGGACGTGGAGTCCCTGGAAAACTTATAGTATTTACATTTTCACTTTTCTCATGTATTTTTGCTTTTCCCTACTGCATACTTCACTTCACGCCTATGACGGTAAAACAGTTATTGTCCCTGCTTATGACAGGTGTATCCGCCTCATGTGGCCAATTTGCAATTACGGCAGCCTATACTTATGCTCCTGCCAGCGAATTATCCGTATATGATTATACCCAGGTCATCTTTGCCAGCATCCTTGGTTTCTTATTCTTAGGAGAAATCCCAGATGTACTTAGCATAATAGGATATGTAACAATTATAGCAGCTTCAATCGTTATGTTCCTCATGAGAACCAGACATATCACCGAGGACTGATTGAAAAAACTCTGGACACATATCCAATAAAGTATTCTGCTTCTTTGCTGGTCTGAAAAGATCAAGGACAGGTTTCATGACTCTTTCAAACTCTTCAGGATTTTTTGATAGTCTGAGTATCTCGGCTGTATTAACAGCGTCGGCAAGAGCTGTATGCTGAGCCCCTGTAAACTCATAGTCTGCTGCCATAACAGCCTGGCTAAGTTTAATCTTCTTTTCTATACCTAACAGCCTGCTATATTCCTCCTGAAAATCAACCCAGTTATCTTTCATTCTATTAAGAATTGGATGTTCAAACTCCTTAAAAGCAGATTCATTTAAAAACTGTCTGATATCCGACATACTCCATGAATAAAATGTGGTTTCCTCATCACCTATCCATTCTGCAAAATCTTTCATTGCATCTTCAAAGACGGGAGCTCCAACAAGCTTAGCATCTGTTATCCCTGTAAGTTCAATGATCTTGCTATTCATTTTGCCAAAAGAAGGCATAACATATGTCTGATACCTGTCAAAAGGCACAAACTTACTATTCATTTTAACAGCACCTATCTCAATCAGTTCGCTTGACAACTTCTTATCCCCGCGATACTGCCTGTCTATTTTATTCATCTCAAGATCAATCATAATGTGGTTCACAAATGCACTTCCCTTCTCATACGTTTTAATACACATATGATATATTAACACAAAATTGACATTTCGTCTATTTTGTGTTAAATTAGTACATGTAGTGTAAACGACTATTGTAGTATGATTATATTATACTACTGTGGTCATCCATCGAAAGGTATAGGTGATATATGAGCCAGGCAGATTTAAAAAAAGTCAGATTGTCAGTAGATAAAAATATAGGAAACAAGGTAAAAATCCGTGCTAATCGTGGAAGACACAAAATTGATATAACTGAAGGAGTGATAAGCAAAACTTATCCTAGTATATTTCTTGTTGAAGTTGAGAATAAATCAGATGACACAGTTCAGGTCGTTTCCTTTAGTTACACAGACGTTTTAACAAAAGATGTACAAATGCAGTTAATCTAATAAAGATATGAACAAAAGAAGACAGAACCTCATTTTTGAAGTTCTGTCTTCTTTATTGTCATAATTACCTTTGTTCCAAAATCTTCCCGGAATTTTATATCAAGTTTTCCTCCAATTTCATTAACCTGATGTACTATAACATCCATTCCTACACCACGCCCCGAATAATCATTCGGTTCTTTCGTTGTACTTATACCATTTTTTAACAGGAATCCTATAATATCTTCATCTGAATAATCCCCGGATATACTATCAATCAGATTATTATCATATGCTGACTGAAGCACCGCAGCCCTGTTAATACCGGCTCCGTCGTCCTCAACGGTAATTACCAGATTATCATCTTCATCTTCTGTAAATTCAAGGCGAATAAGTCCCATCGGCGACTTTCCAAGCTGTTCCCTTCTTTCCATGCTTTCTATACCATGATCTACTGCATTCCTTATCACATGAATAAGAGCATTGGAAAGCTTATCACGCTTCTTTTTTTCTATCTTTAAATCTTCACCCTGAACAAGAAGCTTAACCGGTTTATTAAGAGCCTCTGACATTTCATCTACAAGCAGCTCAAGCTTTTTCGATACCGCAATAAAATCACCATTAACTATACTGCTGTATATATCATTAAGCTCATCCTTTGTATCATTAAACTGCTTTGTCTCTGATGCAAAAAACTTTCTCTCAATAGCATCATCCATTTTATTATTATAGGTATTAAGAAGTGTTGTGTACTTTTCTATACATTGCCTTAATCTTTCAAGCTCAGACTGGTGAAGCAGTACCACACTGTCAGGCTTTTCAGATTCATCGTTTATTCCGTCCTTAGATTTTTCATTCTTATCGTCGGAACGGGCAGGTACACTTCCTGCACTTGGTATGTAATACCTCTGAATTTTATTTTTTGAAGGTTTTTTTTCATCGTTCTTCTTTATCTGTGTGCCATTCTTTTTAAGAGTCCCTGTCAGATCCGTAAGGTATGATTTAACCTCTGACTTAATGTCGTCACAGGGAGCATCATGACATTTACCCTGATAGATAGCATCCAGTTCATTCTTAACATAATCAAGATATTCTCTGATAATCTTTGAAAATCTATCAATATCTGTTACTTCCTTAAAATTATTTCTAAGACAGTTCAGTAACTGCTCTAAAGTCCTGCTAAGAGATGCCATCCCTTCAAATAACATCATAGTTGAGTTGGCTTTCAAAGTATGAACTCCGCGAAACATATCCTGTATTATGCTTTGTCCGCAATTTCCCGTTTTACATCCTTTTTCGAGACTTTCTCTCATCTCAGTAACAAGATTATTGCTTTCTTCATAAAAAAGCTCCAACATAGAATCCAACTTAAAACCTCCTCTCTACGATGCATCTTATAAATGATGTGTCTTATAACTTTAGCTGTTTATAAATCATAAAGAATACTTCCATTATATCAGGATCAAAGCGCTTTCCTGTCTCTTCTTTCATTATCTCAAGACTTTCTTCAACAGAATATGCTTCTCTGTAAGGTCTCTTTTTATTAAGCGCACAAAATGTATCTATAACAGCTGTCACTCTGGCAGCCAGAGGGATTTCTACACCTTTCTTTCCATATGGATATCCTGTTCCGTCCCAGTTCTCATGATGATATGCAGTTATCTCTGATGCCATTTCAAGAAAACTGTTTTGTGGATTATTTGCATGCACTTTTTCAAGGTATGCTTTACCATCAGAAGGGTGCTTCTTTATGATGTCCCACTCTTCTTCATTAAGTTCCTGGGGCTTATCAAGGATACTGTCACTTATGGACAATGTTCCTATATCCCTTAACGTTGACGCAATCTCAATCTCATCAATGAATGCCGTCGTAATCTCACTGTCAAATCTTGGCGAAAACTGGAGACTTATTGCTAACATTCTGCAGTTTGTACCAAAATTCTTTGCACTTTGATCTTCTTTATTTCTCATTTCTATAAGATCTGACATTGCATATAAGATATTCTTCTGATCTCCTGTTATCTTATCAACCTGATCGTTAACCATCTTATGAAGTCTTTTATTATACGATTCAAGCTCCTGCTGCATTTTATATATCTTAAGATGCGTATTAAGCCTTAACGTAACTTCCTCTTTTTCAAAAGGTTTTGCTATATAATCAACTGCACCAAGCCGGAATCCTTTTATCTTGTCCTCGACAGAATCAAGCGCTGATATAAATATAATAGGTATATCCCTTGTCTTCACGTCTGCTTTAAGCATGGCACAGAACTCAAAACCATCAATATCCGGCATAGATATATCCAGTAAGATTAACTGTGGTGGTTTTTTATTTATTGCAGCCTGTGCCTGTTTAACACTGATTACAGGTCTCGGGATACAGCCTGTGGATTTCACCATCTCTGACAGAATAACCAGATTGGTTGATATATCATCAACGATCAGTATATTTGGCTTGCCTGCCTTACTTTTATCATCTACCATCAGATTGCATCACCATCCCTTCTATAGCAGCTTTAAGCTCATTATATTCCGCAATGGCATTCTCATGATCACCCTTACGTACTGTCATCTGAAGTCTGAATGCTTTTCTCTTAAGATTCATGGCATCTTCTGCTACAAGCTGTTTTACAACATCTGCAAATGAATTTGCCCTTTCCCAGTTCTCCATCTCAATACAAAGTACAAGCTTCTCCATATTTTCATTTATAGCTTTGATATTATCTTCAGAACCTAATTTATAAAGCTGGTTTTCCCCTTCATCTTCGGATTCCTCAGATACTTCACCGAGATTAAATGAATATGAAGCTTCTTTTTCATCTAAAGCGCCGGTATCTTTTCTTTCGCCGGCTCTTTTCATCCTTACAGAAAATGAGAATGTACTTCCTTTACCCTTCTGGCTTTCGACATTAATTTCTCCACCCATCATATTTACAAGGCTTTTTACTATGCTGAGCCCTAGTCCTGTACCACCAAACTTACGTGTTATGGATGCATCAACCTGTGAGAAACTTTTGAACAGTTTATCACGCTCATTATCCGCAATACCTATACCGGTATCTATAACCATGAAAAAAAGTTCAATCGTATCATCAATTTCCATCGTCTTAGTTACATTTACAACAATCTGTCCTACCGAGGTAAATTTAATGGCATTTGAAAGAAGATTATTAAGTACCTGTGTGAGTCTTAGTTCATCACCAATTATCATATCGGGTATGTCACTTGCAACACTGCATAAAAGCTTAAGTCCCTTAGCTTCTACCTGGGGACGGTTTACTTTTACCATCTTATCCATAAGCTGATGAAAACTGAATTCTCTGTTCTCAATAGTAAACTTACCAGCCTGCAGCTTTGAGAAATCAAGAATATTATTGATAATTTTAATCATATTCTTACAGCACTGGTCAATAATCTCTACTGACTCTCTCTGTTCAGAATCAAGATTGGTATCCATAAGATTCTGTGCAAGTCCCATAACGCCATTTACCGGTGTCCTGAGCTCATGTGTGACATTGGCAACAAATTCATTACGCTCCTTGTGCGCTTCCTCTGCCTCTACCTGCGCTGACATAAGTTCCCTTATAGTTTCCTTTTCCTTGACGATATTATTAAGAACACATGCACCATAGCAATCGGTGTCATCATCAAATCTGAAAAAGTTGGCTGCAACAGGAAAGCATGTCTCATTCTTACGGTATGCAACAGTATCAAAGGTTTTACCATACTCATTTTCTGTAAGTGTTACACCATCCTCATTCACATTAACACATGTTCTGAAGATATCATGGATATTTATCTTTTCTCCCTGCTCATAACCAAGTGATTTATATCCTTCTTCATTGATTTCACTTACACTGCCATCCTGATCAAAGAGTATGATTATATTTTTTGTTGCTGAAAATAATGCTTTGTACTTATCCATAGTAATTCCCCGCCTAGATACGTATTACGGTTACAGTGGTGCATAGCCTGTGCTTAAATGCCAGCCCTGCAAATTAACAATAACACAACAGTTTTTATTTAGCACCACAACAGTATTTGTACTTCTTGCCTGATCCGCATGGACATGGATCATTTCTTCCTATCTTTTTCTCTTTAACGATAGTTCCTGACTTTTTCTGCTGAAGATAAAGTTCCTTTCTACGCTCTACTGATAAAAGAGAATTCCATTCTGGAAGTTCATATAACCAGTCTGCCTTAGCCTCTACCATATTGTAATAAAGCTTTTCTAAATCAATATCAAGACTTACCTCTGTATCCTCTGTCATGCTTTCGATTGGATTAGGTGTCTTAAGGCTCTCATTTATTCCATCAAGAAATCCAACCATGTATGCAAGATCCATATCGTACTTTTCTGCAAGTTCTTTTACCGTTCCTGTAACGACCTGTGAAGGATCTGCCAAGAGCTGTTTGTATACTTCTTTTTCTTCTTTGAAATACTTATCCCAAATAGCCTTTCCTACCTTTGAATTAATGTCTACGCCATATGCGTATTCTCTCCAATCCTGTAATAATCCCATAACTTTTTCCTTTCCTTCGACCAAATTTTAATTATTAAGATATTTTACTGGTCTTATATACATTTTATTTTTACAGACTTATCTGCGTATAAACACGTATAAATATGTCTGTGCAAATTTAGGATTTTTAAAATCCCATACATGTTTAAATTATAACATCTGCTTTACTTTCGGTCAAACATATTAAGTGAAAAAAGGATGATAACAATAAAAGGACGGAGTCATATATGACTCCGTCCTTTGGAGAAGGTATTTTTGTTACTTATGGGGTGTAGCAAAAACTATATAATGTATTGGGGTTTACGAGTGTTAGTATAACAACACACTTACTTTAAGTGTGCACAAAGTTGCACAATTATTTGTCATTTTTTTGTGCAACTTTATTTTGGCCTGTCTGCTGCCATATTTTTTTGTTTAAATACATTATAAAATTATATTTTTTACATTTCTTTTAAGCATTTTGAACAAATAAGCTTTCAAATTCATTGCGGTCAATTCTTTCTTTTTCCATAAGAAGTTTTGCACACGCATGAAGAACATCCATATTTTCTTCAATTATACTCTTAGCCTTCACATAACATTCATCGATGATAAGCTTAACCTCACGATCTATGGCTTTTGCTACATCTTCACTATAACTTCTTGTATGACCAAAATCACGACCGATAAATACTTCGTCTTCATCGGCATAATTGATAAGACCTATATTTTCAGAAAAACCATACTTAGTAACCATATCGCGGGCTGTAGATGTTGCCTGCTTAATATCCTGTGAAGCACCTGTAGTTATATCATCAAAAATAAGAGATTCTGCTATACGTCCACCAAGACTTGCAATAATATCCTGCAGCATCTTTCCTTTCGTCATAAACATTTCATCACGCTCAGGAAGAGGCATTGTATATCCTGCTGCACCTGAACCCGTAGGTATGATTGAAACCATATGAACCGGTCCTACATCAGGAAGTTCATGGAAAAGAATTGCATGACCGGCTTCATGATATGCAGTAATCTTCTTGTCTTTCTCAGAGATAATCTTACTCTTCTTCTCTTTTCCTATGCCTACTTTGATAAATGATTTGCTGATATCTTCCTGTTCTATGAACTTACGTCCTTCTTTAGCACAGGCAATAGCTGACTCATTGAGAAGGTTTTCAAGATCCGCACCCGTAAATCCTACCGTAGTCTGAGCAACTTTTCTAAGATCTACATCATCACCAAGAGGTTTGCCCTTTGCATGTACATTAAGTATTTCTTCTCTGCCACGCACATCAGGTCTTCCAACTGTTACCCTTCTGTCAAAACGGCCGGGACGAAGAATTGCGGGATCAAGTATATCAACACGGTTAGTAGCCGCCATAACGATTATACCTTCGTTGATACCGAATCCGTCCATCTCGACAAGCATCTGGTTAAGTGTCTGCTCACGCTCATCATGACCGCCGCCAAGACCTGAACCACGTTTACGTGCAACAGCATCTATCTCATCTATAAACACTATACAAGGTGCACTCTTTTTTGCTTCAGCGAATAAGTCTCTTACTCTGGAAGCACCTACACCTACAAACATCTCGACAAAGTCGGAACCGGACAGACTGAAGAAAGGAACTCCTGCTTCACCTGCTACGGCTTTGGCAAGAAGTGTTTTACCTGTTCCCGGAGGTCCAACAAGGATTATACCCTTTGGAATACGTGCTCCTACATCTGTATACTTAGTAGGATTGGCAAGGAAGTCAACTATTTCCTCTAGTTCTTCCTTCTCTTCTTTAAGTCCTGCTACATCCTTAAATCTCTTTGAATTTGGTGCATCAGGATCAATTCTCTGAGCTCTGCTTTTACCGAAATTCATCATCTTGGCATTATTGCCACTTGCTCCTGCTGACTGTGCAGTCATAAATGAAAACAGGAAAAATATTATAAGCAAACCTAGACCGTATGGAAGAAGTGTTGTAATTACCCATGATGCTTTCTGTATATCATGCACGGTATAATTATCAGCAAGTTTGTCATCTGTACTTATAATTTCTTCCACAGCTTTGACATCTGAAACATAAAAACTTACTGTCTTTCCCGATTTTAACACTGCATCAATCTCACCTGTCGGCGTCTCCTGATTAGGAAGGATATCAACTGACTCAACCTTCCCCTCCTTAACATCATCAGCAAACGATGTAATATTGTATGAGCCTTTGGAATTACTGCTAAATGCACCTGATGCATACACTGCGATAAATATTATCGCAAGTATGATTACATAAAAGCCTATTCCTGTAGCCTTTATCTGTTTCTTCATCTATACTCTCCTTTATATAAAAATTATTCTTCGACAAACTCCAGTCTTCCGACATATGGAAGGTTACGATACTTCTGTGCATAATCAAGACCATAACCTACGACGAATTCATCAGGAATAACAAATCCCGTATAATCTACATCAACCTCAGTTTCCCTTCTTGCCGGTTTGTCAAGAAGCGTACAAAGCTTAAGACTTGCTGGATTTCTTTCTGCAAGCATCTTCTGTGTAAGACTAAGTGTATTGCCTGAATCTATTATGTCTTCTACAATAAGGCAGTCAAGACCTTCTATAGACTCATCCAAATCCTTTTTTATATTCAATTTACCCGAAGACTCTGTAGAATCACCATAACTTGATGCCGACATAAAATCAATTGTTACAGGTATTGTAAGTCTCTTTGCAAGCTCACAGCAGAAAAATACACTGCCCTTAAGTATGCATATTAGATGTATTGACTTACCTTTATAATCGTTATCAATTTTTTCAGCCATCTCTGCAATTTTAGAATTAACTTCTTCTTCTGACAGCATCATATGAACTACTTCTTTCATAGTACCCACCTTTCTCTTTTAATGTTCTCTCGGAACTCCGAGAGACATTTAATGTATATTCGCACACAGCACCTGCTTTGTATCAGGTCCCACATAATAATATGCACTGCACCTGCCTAGCTCCGGTATCCATAAAATATGCTTTTCTTCTGCAAGAACCCATATCTTTTTTCTTTGATCAAGAGGTACCTTGCAATCTATCAGAATACGACTAAGTTTTTTCTTTGTGCCCTGTGTCGTAAGCCATAAATAGTCACCTTCTTCTGGGTGTCTTAAAATCGGCACAAAGTTTATTCTATCATAATCAAACCATTTCGTACAGTCATTTTTTTCAATCGTTTCCGGCAATTCACCCCTGTCTTTAAGGTGAAATGTGATACTTTGCTCTATTCCGTCTGTAGTAAAACATTCAATACTTTTTCCGATTACAATTTCTTTCTTTTCATTTTCATCTGTACTACAAGGACTATTGTATGTATCATCATTCACTTTTATCCAGAATTTATCATAATCTTTTCCAGCTGTGATATTGTATGGAAGATTAATCCTTTTCCCGGTATCACCGTTTAAAATCTTAATAAGAGCTTCTATATGCTGTGATGTTATATCTTTTCGCCTTCCTGCCACATTTTCCATCATCATGAGAAGAAGTTCACGAAGTACAACTATATCTTCCTTACATATATCATTAACATTTACACATGCATAACCTTTACTAACTGTCACTTTTTTCTTAAATACATCTAACGTAACTCTGTCGATATACGACATAACATCACGAAGATGACATGCTGTCCTGGCAAGATGTGAAACTGCTGCCGGTTGTATATTCTCTTCTATAAAGGGAATAACATTATGCCTTATCTGATTTCTGGCGTACTCATCTTTTTCATTGGTGGAATCAGTGCAGTATTCTACTCCCTCTCTTGAAAGTTCCTCCTCTATCTCCTTTCTCCTCGTATCAAGAAGGGGACGGATTATCTTGTCATTGCGGGGTTTCATCCCGCCAAGACCTCTTAAGCTGCTGCCACGAAGCATCTGAAAAAGAATTGTCTCAGCCTGATCATCCTGATGATGTGCTACGGCAATGGCATCATAACCAAGCTCACACCTTACATCCTCGAAGCATTTATATCTGTATATCCTGCCAGCTTCTTCTTCCGTCATCCCATTATCTGCTGCCATGGCAGGAATATCCTCATGGAAAACACGGCATGGAATTTTGTACTTCTTCGTAAGACTTATGACATAATTTTCATCACGAAGTGCCTCTTTGCCGCGGATCCCATGATTTACATGTACTGCACATATATTTATATGGAACTCTTTTTGAAGTTCTATGAGTACAAGAAGCAGAAGGACAGAATCAGCACCACCTGACACACCTGTTACTATCCCCATATTATCTCTTATAAGTTCATTATCTATACAATATTTCCTTATTCGCCTGTAAAATTCCTTATCCATCTCTTACCTCTTTTTTAGCTCGCCCTTTAATGCGTCTGCTTCTTTTGTTACTGCTGTTTTATCTTACCTCGTTCCCATACTCCCGTAACTATAACACTCATATCATCACTTACACAACCATCATTTCTGCGAAGAGCCTCATCAAGAATATTCTCTGCAAGCTCCTGTGGATTGATGACACGGCTCTCTCTAAGATAATCCTCAAGTATTCCCTCATCATTATCAAAACAGTCTGACACACCGTCTGTCATCATAATTATATAATCACCCTTTGTTATCTTTATCTTTCCAACATAAGACTCGATATCCTGTACAACACCAACAGGCAGAGTCTGTCCCTCTATCCTTATAATCTTTGAATCATGGCGAAGAAATGTAGCTGCTGCACCGTTTTTTAAGAAACAGCAATCTTCCTTGAAAAGATTAAGTACAACGACGTCAAGTGTAGCAAAGCTGTCGTTATCTTCTATATTCATATACATAGAATTAATAAGTCTTATGGCGGAGCCCTGTGAAAAACCGGCTTCTGCCATCTGTTCCAAGAGTTCTATAACTGTCTGGCTCTCTTCAAATGCATCACTTCCGCTTCCCATGCCATCAGACAATGCAAGTAAAAGCTCACCACCGGGCAGTGATATACATGAAAATGTATCACCTGATACACTCTCGCCCTCCTTTGTCATGCGTGCAACGCCTGTTATGGCATGAAGCACTGTATCTTCCTCGAATACAAACGAAGTCATGCTGCTTCCGAGCACCTTACGCGACTCATCTGACGGACATATTGTCTTATCAAGAACAGATGACAAAACCCTTGCCACCTCGGCCGATGTAACAAGACGGCCTCTTGCTGTCATGGCCTCCATGCTTATCTCAAGACGTCCGTCCTGCTTCTCATAAGCATATATGTCACGGACCATGACACGTTTGGAGCGAAGTCCTGCAATAATCTTTTCTTCTACATCTTCACTAAACTTCTGCATATTTGGCATATTATCAGCAAGCTTCTGTACCATATCACCCACTTCTTTCATCTGACCTGCTACAGCCTTCCTGCTCTCTGCCATTCTATTGCGAAATCCCATTATAGTTTTCGCCATATAAAGATTCTGATTAGCCTCTGAGATAAATCTTTCGGAATGAATACATTCTTTCATAAACTCTACAGGCATCTGTGCCGGCGTAATATATCCGCATTCCTGTGAAGCAGCCATCGTACCGATTATCTCAGGCTTATATAATGAAAGCTGTCCCATACAGCCTTCCCTTTTTTCACATCTCTCACATACCTTTGATGTCATGTCCTTTACCATTTCTCTCATATCATGACGACTCATATTGTACTGTTTATCTGTCTGTGCTGTCAACGTCTTTGACAATTTATGAAAAACCTGCGAATACTCTTTAAGTCTGTGCATCATGATATCCTGACTCTTATCGCCTGCGCTTCCCTCATCTTTGCCATCAAACATCATAAGAAACTTATCCGAAAGAAAAATAACAAGTATGCAGTCAATACCGATTGCCTTAAGAGTTCCAAACTCCATCATTTCACCCGTAAGAATGTAGTTAAGACAGACTGCTGTTATGGTAAATGAAGACAGCATAAGAACTTTTCCCTGTCTCCTAAGCATCCCCGAGCATATTCCAAGAAGTGACATTACTCCTATCATCTCTGTAGCCGCACCGCAGAATGACATGATTATACCGGCTGCTGCTCCTGTTACAGCCCCGCCGCCTGTCCCATAGCAATACCCCATTACGATAACCATAAGATATACCGCTATATCAAATAAAGAAATATCAGCTATAACTACTTTGGGAAGTCCAAATATGCATAAAGCACATATTATAACAAGGCTGATAAGCTCTTCGTTGCTCAGACTGTCTTTTTTTCTTCCATATAAAATAATATGTATTCCATCATCAAAAATCCTTGTACATGTCAGTACCAGCACTGCACTGAAAACTGCATACCATAACTCATAACTGCTGTAAGGCATGACATAAATCTGAAAAAGGAACATTATACACGAAGCAAATGATGTAATTATTGCAGCATGTCCCATCTTTATACATACACCCCGCTTGTCAAGCAGATCCGCCGCAAGTACGAGCACAATCATTATCATTGCCGCACAAACAGCCGTCTCTACAGGAAGCTTTGTTATCATTCCCAAGACAATGGCTATTCCAACGGGCAGTACTGAACCTCCCTGTACAAACCCGGCTGCAAAATACGCAATTCCCACCGGATTAAGCCCCCATAAATCAATCCTTCCAATTAAGAAGCCTGCCAGTATCTGAACAAGCATTCTTTTCTGTATACGACTCATATACATCCTCCTCATATCAAATAATGTATTGCTGCCACTCCTGACAGCTTCGTATACAGATTTTAATTAGTTGTATTTGCAGATTTTGTCAAAACTAAAGTTAATGGCAAAAAAGAAAAAACAGCAATATCCGACATAATTCGAATATTGCTGTATGTATTAACCATTATCATATAGTCTGACAGCAGGTGTGAAACCCACTTATCTACACTGACAATTTAATTATTTAGGTTCAAATATAATCTCATCTTTATGGATAAGACCAAGTTTGTCCCTTGCTACTTCCTCAGTATACTCATCTGAATCCACATACTTTTCAAACTTCTTTAACTCCTTTGTACGATCATCAGCTTCTGCTTTTTCTTTCTTAAGTTCTGCTATCTGCTTAGAATATTCCCTGCTCTGTGCATTAAGTTCAGCCTTCTTATATAATAATGTACCACAAAGAACCGTACAAAGCACTATAACTCCGAAAACAGTATACTTACTTATTCTTTTTTTGCGATTAGTTTTATATCTTTTACGTGCCATAAAATTCCTCCAAACGTCCGTTCTATAAGGGTTCCCGTCATCTACAAAGTACTAATATTTTACACCTTTTTTACAAATTTATCAATGATTTTTTTAACCAGTATACGCAACGGACGACTTATCCCGACATAATATATGTATGCTCCACATATTATCATCAATATACCATACCACCTTATATCACCATCGTTAAAATAAAAGAATACATAGAATACCGGTACAGCAGCAATGCACCAGTATAATATATCCTCAACCCACTTAACGATTGTATTATGTCTGAATAAAAATCTTATAAGTCTTACTGCCTCATATCCTGCCATTACAAGCATACCACTGCACAATGATGCAAGGAGAAACAAAACCTGTCCATGTATAATCTGGCTCATTGAAACATCCTTCCTAAAAATGAAGCTGCTTTCTTTGAAGTTTCTTCTCTGTCTGAGTATGCCAGACTGTCAATACGTCCATCCACATCTACCTCGCCCTTTTCCAGCGAAAGCCTGTTAACATGAAGTTCATCGCCCTTAATTAGTAAAATTCCCTGTTCAGTTTCAAGATAAACCTCTTTAGCATCAAATGACAGTACATCTCTCACTCCTGACAACACAGCCGTCTTTCTTGCATTAAGATAAACTTTATGTACACCTGTCCTCTGCCTCTCTTCTGTCCTTCTATCCTCCATAAAAAAACTCCCTTCATTCATATTGTGAGATATATTAAAGACTGCAGCTTTAACATAACACTAACACAATATATGAGGGAGTTTCTTATTTTATGATTAAAGCATCCTGTATAATTCCTTTGCCTCATCCTTTTTATATGTCTCTTCAAGACTAAGTACTTCCACTTTAACCTGTTTATCACCAAATCCTATCTCGATAATATCGCCGACCTTTACATTAAGTGAAGCCTTGGCAACCTTATCATTAACCTTGATTCGTCCTGCATCGCATGCCTCATTGGCAACAGGTCTTCTCTTAATAAGTCTTGATACTTTAAGATATTTGTCAAGTCTCATAATCTTTCCTCCAATACGTTATCTAAGTTACAGCTGAAGAAAATGCTCGGTGTAAACTGTAACTTCTCTAATATTGTTCCTATATACAAATGAAGGCTGTTCTCCAAAAGAACAGCCTGCTAAATGCCATAAACAAATAATTTATATATTACTCATTAACTGCATCCTTTAAAGCCTTACCAGCCTTAAACTTAGGAGCCTTAGAAGCCTTTATCTGCATCTTCTCACCTGTAAGTGGATTTCTGCCTTCCCTTGCAGCTCTTTCAGATACTTCAAAAGTACCAAAGCCAACTAACTGAATCTTCTCATCTTTCTTTAATTCTTCTGTAACAACATCGATAAATGCTTTTAAAGCTTTCTCAGCATCTTTCTTAGAAAGTTCTGACTTTTCAGCCATAGCTGATACTAATTCTGTTTTGTTCATGGATAAATCCTCCTCAATAATTATTCCGTAAAAAATACTACAAATCTATTTATACCCTCATTATAGCCATTTGTCAAGGATTTTAGGTCATTCTGTTACAGTTCAGCCATATTAATCACTGCTCCATCTGCCTTCCCAAAAAACCGGCTGCAGCAAGAGCGAGCTTTCTCTCCGTATCCCCAAATGCATTTCTTCTTTCTTTTGTCAGAAGAATAACTGAGCCGACTGCATCACCTTCACATATTATAGGGGCGATCATCTGATATGAAAACCTTTCCGTCTCTCCCGCTATCTGACAATACCCATTATCCTGGGATGAAGCAAGTATTACATCTCTCTCATTAATCGCATCCTCAAGCTCCTTACTTATTGATTTATTAAGAAGTTCTTTCCTTGCCGCCTGAGAAGCAGCTATTATAGTATCTCTGTCTGATACCGCTACAATATATCCTGTAGTCTGTGCCAGGGAATCAGCATATTGTGATGCAAATGTATTAATATTACCTATCATGGAATATTTCTTAAGGATAACTTCTCCTTCTTTGTCCGTATATACCTCCAGAGGATCACCTTCACGTATACGCAGCATACGTCTTATCTCTTTAGGGATTACCACACGTCCAAGATCATCTATTCTTCGTACAATTCCTGTTGCTTTCATATAAAATTGCCTCCATTTACAAATATTCTAATTTGATTCTAGTATCTGTAAAGGATAAAATTTTATACCACAAAAACCAAAAACAGGCTCTTCTACTATTTACTTCCACGCGCTTTATTCTTTACTCAAAAACTTTTCCCACTCCTGGGTATCATGTGAAGCCTTAACCTTTATCATATATGAATCCTCATCACCATCTATATAAATAGTATATATATCATTTTCCTTTGTGATTTCGTATATATATCTGTCTTCCATCTCTTTTAAAGTCTTATCATACTCAGATGATTCTACAGTTGTATCCTCTCTTTCTTCCTGAAGAACACCATCTGCATCATATATCTTGCATCCTTCAAGTATAAACTCCTCTACAACTGCGTCATTTAACTTAAGTACAAGCTCGTTTGTCCTCATTTCCCTTATATCTCTATTACATGAATTAGACGGAAGTATCTTAACATCATCAAGCACGGCTATAAAATGTCCATTCCTTCTCTCCATCGACGTAACATGTGCATCCTTGAAATCAAATCCATTAAATTCATCTACTGTTCTATAACCCATTTTTACTCTCCTTTTCATACATTTTTTCTCGAAATCTCTCTTGTACCTGTTTTTAAGGCTGATTTTCCGCCAGATTAACAGTTACTCTCCTTTTATCTCATTAAAAGTTTCTCTGTCTAATGATCCGTTCTGGTGCGCGATTATGGCTGTGCATACAGCATCACCTGTTATATTGACTGCCGTACGTGTCATATCAATTATTCTGTCTATTCCCATTATAAGTGCTATAGCTTCTACCGGAAGTCCTACAGAATTAAATACCATAGACAAAGTTATAAGACCAACACCGGGAACACCTGCAGTTCCTATGGATGCCAGCGTAGCCGTTGCTATAACCGTCAGATACTGCTCCAGACCGAGTGTTATACCATAAGCCTGTGCCGCAAAAATAACGGCAACGCCCTGCATGATAGCCGTACCATCCATATTGATAGTTGCACCAAGTGGTACGGTAAATGAAGATATCTTACGTGATATACCCATATCTCGTTCAAGAGTCTCTATTGATAACGGAATAGTCGCATTAGAAGTAGCTGTGGTAAATGCAAAGCCCATTACCGGTATAAATTTTCTTATAAATTTAACAGGACTAAGACTGGTAAAACCTTTAAAAAGAATCATATAAATTATGAAACAGTGTATGCCAAGTGCCAGAAGCACCGCAAACATGTATTTTAAAAGCGGGAAAAATGCATTAAATCCGATGCCTGCAAATGTCCTCGCAATAAGGCAGAATACCCCCACAGGTGCAGCCTTCATAACGATATCGGTCATTTCCATCATTATATCATTAAACTGCTTAAAAAAGTCAATAACTGTTCCTGCATTACTTCCAAGTTTTGCCAGAATTATTCCGATAAATATTGCAAAAATAATGATTGGAAGCATATCACCATCTGCAAGTGATGCTATGGGATTCTTAGGTATTACATTTAGAATAGTCTCCTGAATGCTAACCGTCTCCGAGACAGATATATCTTCTGCTTTAATGTGGGCGGTATCAAGACCGGTTCCCGGATTTATTACTCCACCTACGACTATAGCCATAGTTATGGCAAGTGCTGTGGTAGCAAGATAGAATACCATGGTCTTAAGACCAATCTTTCCAAGTGTTGCTGTATCCCCTACAGCAGCACTTCCACAAATAAGCGATGAAAAAACAAGTGGAACCACCAGCATCTGCATAAGGCGTAGAAATCCCTGTCCCAGCACGTAAAAAATACCATCTATAAATAACGTATCCCTTACATATCCTGCCGGTACCAGATAGTGAAATACTATTCCTGTCAGAGCACCGGCAATAAGTGACAAAAAAATCAAAGAAGTAAGACTGAAGTGTTTCTTCTCTTTATCTTGATTTAATTTTTTACTTTCCTGCATTTTACATAAGATCCTTTCTTGAGAGTAATATATGTTTGGAACCTGATTCTTTATCTACTCATATATTCCCCGACAGGTTCATTAATATACATTTATTACCCTCAAAGGATCTGTTATATCCGCCATTTATCTGTAGATTTCTCTCTCAATATTCTTATCTGACACGATTTCATTGCTGATATGGCATTATCATGTGATTCGGGTGTTGTTCCTGCACAACACGATGCATCAACTTCTATAATCTTTTCAGGATAAAACGTCTTAAGAAGTATAGCATTTGATATAACACATATATCCGTACAAATGCCGACAAGCTCTATCTCATCATAGTCCTTTACAAATTTTGGAAGTTCAAGGCTTCCAAAAGTATTTTTTTCAATAACCTTAACTTTTTTAGTATCTATAGTAACTTCCTGTTTGGAATCCGTATGTTTCTTTTTACTATCCTTTTTATTAATATCTTCTTTATTCCCGGGTAAAAATACCGCAAGCTCCTTTACAATATTCCATCCATCCGTTCCCTTAATGCAATGTTTGACAGGAAGATTTTCTCCCTCCCTTGTCTTAAGATAATCTTCACCATGTGTATCCATTGTGAAAATAAGCCCGTCTCCCATCTCAATACACTTCTCAATCTTTTTTCTGACACGCGATACAATTCCAAATGCGTGGGCACTTCCAAGAGAACCATCCACAAAATCATTCTGCATGTCAACAACCACCAATACCTTGCTCATATTTACTCCCCCTATACCATACAGTGCACATCTGTGATTTTCTATTGCCCTATAGTTATAGTTCACGCCTAACATAGTGTGAACTGTAACATGTTATATAAATAATATCGTAACTTAATCTAAAAAAATGATACTTAACACACTAAAGAATATCTGATATCATAACGATATTATTATATAAGATAATTAATAAAATATTGTAACAGTTCAGCCATATAATAATAGATATTATTCGAGCTTGCTCGATATACTATCTGTTATTCATATGGTAGAACTGTTACTAATTATTCAATAAAGAAAGGAGAATTTTCATGGCTATAACTCCGGTTACTTCAAAAAGTTACAATCTGATTCTTCGTAACTACTACTCAGGCAATAGAAAGGCAGTTAAAAAAAGCGACAGAGAAGCAATCCCAAATAATGATCTTATAAAGGCAGATTCTGCTGCTGTCAAAAAAGTATCGGATGCTCTTCGCAAAATGAAGTATTCAAAAGATACCGAAGATGATATATATTCCAGCGTAAAATCATTTATTAGTACATACAACAATCTTATAACAACAACTGATAAATGTGACGATTATTCAATAAGTCATCAGAAAAAACTTCTTAAGAATCTTACTACAAGCCAAAAAGAAGCATTATCAGATATCGGGATAAATATCAAAGCATCAGGTAAACTTGAACTAAAAGAACAAACACTTCTTGAAGCATCACCATCAAAAATTGGAGCTATTTTTTCCGACAGCAGTGATTTCACCCAGAAGGTGACTTTCTATGCCGGAAAGATATATAAGGCGGCTCGTCATATAAACACATTGGTATAAGTAATATTTACATGATAAAAGTATTTGCATCTCTATGAACCCTTTATACACTTTAGACAAAATTTTCTATAATGCAAGAAAGTGTCTTTCGACTGACCACTTACCCGTCAAGTCAAAAGACACTTTCTTTTTATTTTAAGGAAATCTGTTCATTGTCAATATAAGACAACATATATTAAACAAGCTTAGCTACATTGAGTTTAACTCCAGGTCCCATAGTGTTTGTTAATGTAACACTTCTGTAATACTGGCCTTTAGCAGATGCTGGCTTAGCCTTTGTGATAGCTGCGATTAATGTGTTAACATTTTCAACTAACTGCTCTTCTGTGAAAGAAGCCTTTCCAACAGGGCAGTGAACAATATTAGCCTTATCAAGTCTGTATTCGATCTTACCAGCCTTGATATCATTAACAGCCTTAGTTACATCCATAGTAACTGTTCCAGCCTTAGGGTTTGGCATTAATCCCTTAGGTCCGAGTACACGACCAAGACGACCTACAACACCCATCATGTCAGGAGTAGCTACAACAACGTCGAATTCAAACCATCCTTCATTCTGGATCTTAGGAATTAATTCCTCTCCACCTGCGTAATCAGCACCTGCTGCTAAAGCTTCATCAACCTTATCACCCTTAGCAAATACAAGTACTCTTACTTTCTTACCAGTTCCGTGTGGAAGTACAACTGCACCACGAATCTGCTGATCTGCATGACGACCATCTACACCAAGTCTGATGTGAGCTTCTACTGTCTCATCAAAATTGGCAACAGCTGTCTTCTTAACTAAGCTAACAGCTTCTTCAACATCATACTGCTGAGTTCTGTCGATTAACTTAGCAGCCTCTACGTATTTCTTTCCTCTTTTCATAATATAACCTCCTGGTGGTAGTAACGGCGGGTTCTATGACACTTATCATGTGTCGCCTCCCACATCGTTCAAAACAATAACAAATCTTCTTTATGCGATTAATTCCGATTACTCTTCTACAGTAACACCCATACTTCTTGCAGTACCTGCAATCATTGACATAGCTGCTTCAAGAGTTGCTGCATTTAAATCAGGCATCTTTGTTTCTGCGATTTCCTTGATTTTCTCTTTTGAGATAGTAGCAACTTTATTTTTATTAGGAACACCTGAACCAGACTTGATATTGCAGGCTTTCTTAATAAGAACTGGAGCTGGAGGAGTCTTTGTAATAAAGCTAAAGCTCTTATCCTGATATACAGTGATAACTACAGGAATAATCATACCTTCCTGTCCAGCTGTCTTAGCGTTGAACTCCTTAGTAAACTGTACAATGTTAACTCCGTGCTGACCAAGAGCAGGACCAACAGGTGGTGCTGGTGTTGCCTTTGCTGCAGGAATCTGTAATTTAATATATCCTTCGACTTTTTTAGCCATTTCTAAGTACCTCCTATAAATATACCGGGACTAAATCCCATTTCATTTAAACAGCTTCTATATCATTGAAACTGATTTCTACCGGTGTCTCACGACCAAACATATCGATATTGATCGTAACCGTTTTGTTCTGATGATCTATCTGACGCACAATACCAGTTGTATCTTCCCAGACACCAGACTTAACAACCACAGAATCACCAATACTAAACGGAGCCTTAGGAGCATCAGTTTTAAGTCCCATACTCGCTATCTCCTCATCTGTAAGTGGAACCGGCTTAGATCCCGGGCCAACGAAACCTGTTACGCCTCGTGTATTACGTACAACATACCATGTATCGTCATTCATATACATCTTGAGAAGTACATATGCCGGAAACATCTTCTGCTGAACAATCTTGTCCGCATCATCTTCCTTAGCCACATTTAACATCGGTACCGATACCTCAAGGATCTGATCCTGAAGATTACGGTTCTCGATAGTCTTCTCAATGTCCATCTTAACTTTATTCTCATAGCCTGAGTAGGTATGAGCTACATACCAGTGTGGTTCTGTATCTGCCATAGTCTATCACCTTATCCTATCTGAAGAATCTTATCAAGGCCTGTCTTGATTACAAAATCAAGAAGTGCAATGATAGCGCCTAAAATAACTGTTACAATAACCACTGCTGTGGTTTCTTTGACAACCGTATCCTTATCAGGCCAGATAATTCTGTTAAACTCAGCTTTAAGAGCCTGAATACGACCGCCTTTTGCTTTTGCAGTTTTGTCTTTCTTACCTGCTTTTTCTTCTTTTGCAGTCTTCTCTGTCTTTTCTGCTTTCTTTGGTGTGTTCTGTTCCACAACTTCTTTGTTTTCAGAATCTCCCATATTTTACCTCTCTCTTCTCATATACAAATGAGACATAATCCCCTTATCAGAGTGAAATTATTTTGTCTCTTTGTGTAATGTATGCTTTCTACAGAATCTGCAATACTTCTTAGTTTCCATTCTATCCGGATGATTTCTCTTTTCCTTAGTAGTATCGTAGTTACGCTGCTTGCATTCTGTACATGCTAAAGTAATCTTTACTCTCACGGTTTTCACCTCCATATATTAATCTGCTTCCACAGTGTCAACAAATCAGAAATTTGTGCATAAAAAAAAGACCTGTTAAATTGCCTATCAAATATATCATAAAACATGGTGTAAAGTCAAGAACAATTTCTTGATTTACCCAAACTTTTATCATAAAATAAATTAAAGTGAAGTACATGATGACAGCAAGTGTCAGGTTTGCATCTGAACATTAACCATAAAATGAGTTACAGTATAATTTAATTATTGGTTCATAACGGTAGCAAATGACAGGCTTGTGTCCAAACATTAACCATAAAATGAATTACAGTAAGATGAAAATGTTCAATAAAGAATTAAGGAAAGAATAAATTTAGATATGAATGATATTATAAATAAAAACAGTAAAAGAAAGACATCCTCTAAAAAAACAAGTACAACTACAACAAGCAGAACAAAATTAAATAAAAACGACATTCTACTTATAATAATAGTTCTTGTCATATCATTATGTGCACTTATAGGATACAGACTCTTCTATCACCAGTCAGGAAGCTTTGTACAGGTCACAGTAGATGGAAAGGTATATAAAGAACTTCCTCTTGATGAGGATAACATAATTATAATAGAAGGAAAAGGCGGTACCAATAAGCTCAGTATACACAATGGATATGCCGATATGACTGACGCTGACTGTCCTGATAAGCTGTGTGTAAAGCAAAAAAAAATCCACTACAATGGGGAATCACTTATATGTCTTCCCCATAAAGTAGTGGTAACTGTCATATCCGACAAAGAAAGCCAGCTTGACGGAATTGCTTCATAACTTAACAATAATAATTAAAGAGCATTCCGCTGTATAATGATGTAATGTATGAGAAGCCCTCTGGGGCTTTTTTATAATTAGGGTAGGTGACAGTAACCTTATCGACATAATCCATAGGATTAAGCTTAACCTCATCTGTCTTTTTAAGCATACGGCCTGCAAACTCTGCACCCGGTCCGAAAAGTTTTTGCATATCACCATCATTGACAGCCTGTGTGGCAAGCGAATCATCCATCCTCATCCTGCCTGATTCGTCAAAGCTTATGCCACATGACTCAAGCTCTGTGACAAATGGTTTCATCACATATTTCATTTCAGCAAGAAGCTTAAGATGCTGACTCGTTGTCTTGCTGTATGTCTCCGTACTCTCTACCATATAATTGTATGCACTCATTATATCCTGAATACCCGAAAGTATTTTTTCACTGTCAGGCTTATACGCAATACTGACATCATCAGACACCTGATTAAGAGAAACCTTAAGTGACTTGCTTATGGTAAATTCATTGGATAATGTATGCTTCTCCATTCCGTCCATATAAAACTCCGAACTCTCAGGCATCTTTGCAACATTATTTAGTCCAAGATATTCAACCATACCTGTCTTTATCTGGTTATTATCACCGGCACGATCCTCGATATAAAATATCCTCTCGCCGGCAGAGGAACCAGTCATATCTGATTGGATTCTCATAAATCCATGTCTGTCTGAGCCCTCGGCATATTCCATGGAAGCCGTTAAACCAATCTTTGCCTTATTGATAAATGATGACAATCCCTCTATAACTTCACCATTGGTGGCATTTGGTTTGACATTGTATTGGAAATCATATATATCATCTGCTACACTTATACGGAACTTATACGTACCTGCTTCAAGCCCCCTGCTGTCCGGATAAAGAGGATTGCCTTCATTGATCTGAGGCTTTGCAAGCTTATTTACTTTTATATTAAACTCATCAGGTAACTTTTCATAATCATCGCCAATAATCTCTGCTTCTACACTTTCAGGCATTGAAGAATATGCTTTTTTCTTT
The DNA here is from genome assembly GCA_022764445.1 of Lachnospiraceae bacterium. Classification (GTDB taxonomy): domain Bacteria; phylum Bacillota; class Clostridia; order Lachnospirales; family Lachnospiraceae; genus Butyribacter. Next base: position 65,976 of record JALERT010000107.1, read on the forward strand.
GAAAAAATACCATCCTGACTATCATCAGACAATGCCTCAAATCCTTTATGAAGGAGCATTGATGATTCCTTAACTCCAAGAGCATATGTCTGCTTCGCATCTGTCAGATTAACAAGATAGACAGGAGATGAACTTGCAATCTTCGCTATCTTATTGACTATAGTCCGAAGTTCGGATGACTTATGAGTATCGTACTTATTAAGCGTCTTTGGTGTATATGTGGTTAAAAGATTATTATATATACCGGCATCCATGCCAAAATCATCTCCTCCCTGATTAATCAAAAACATCCATAAACAATATAAGCATCTCATTAACAATTGGGGCAATGAGAGTGTATAATTACTACTATAATACTACAAAAGTATCTATTTTGTCGAGAAAAAAATTGCTAAAGATATATAAATGTGATACAATCGTTACAGTTCACACTATATCAGTTAAATTGTTTTAGAAAAGAAAGGAAATTTCATGAACGAAAAAAATAAAAAATTTATATTTGAATCAGATGATGATGAAATGGTTGCCGTAGTTACTCTTACTGATACTGAAGGCAACGAATTTGATGCTGAAATTATAGCAGCTCTTGAAATAGAAGAAATGGGAAGGGAATTCATCGCTGTCGTACCTGAGGAGGGTGCTCCTGACTTTGAAGAAAATGAGGCAATGGTTCTTGAATACTTTGAAGATGAAGACGGCGAGCCTCAATTTGCGGCCATAGAAGATGAGGAACTTTTTGAAACAGTAACTGAGGCATTTGACAAGTTCTTTAATGAAGCTGATTATGAGTTAGAAGATAACAATTCTTCTCTCGGATATCTCGGTGATATAGGAAACATCATCCCAGGAGTATCTATTAAGGAAGATTAAACGTAATATTTAAATAGTGTTAATTATCATTAATACTTAAAATTCATTACACATGATATCTAAATATAGATAGGAACAAAGAGGAGCAGTTTCCTCCTTTATGAAGGACCTGCTCCTATTTGCATGCCTATGCATATAGTATAATTTTTACAGTAATATTTCTTACGCATCTTTACACATTCACATGAAATTTTATCAGTCACCTGTTACTTTGAATGATATTTCATAATTCTTTTCATTTTTAATCAGCTGTAACACTACTATACTATCTTTATATGATGTAGTGTAAAATTCAGACGCTTCGTTATTACTCTCTTCGCCTTCTCCGTATGTAGCCTTGAGTGTAGCTGCCACATCCTTATAAACTTTTTTAGCATCATCAATATTGTCCTTTGTTGTAGCCCACTGATAATACATAAGTTTAGAATCACTATAATAAAAATCCATATCGCCCATGTAGCCTGCATACTGACGGTTCTTGTACTTCTGATCCTGGATACCTGACTCTTCATTGGTAAAATCCTCATCAGGTTCTTTTCCATCCATAGACTCCTTAACATCATTCGCTGTGGCATTTTCAAAAGTAAACTCTACAGGATTTTGAGGCTCAACTTCTTTCTTCTTACCACATCCTGTCAGACATGATGCTATACAAAGTGCTACCATAAATTTTGTAATTATCTTTCTCATAAAATCTTCCTTCCTATCAAATTTATCAATACTGTTTTCATCTATGATGCCAAACAGCACCTTGCATTATATCAGCATTTTGTGATAAGTTCAATACAAAAGAAGATAATATGAACCGCTTTCCAAATGAATTATGAAGTTTGAGTTCAATCCATTTAAAATAGCGGTTTATATATAGAAATATTTATTTAATTTTATTTTACTTGAGCATTAATGTAATACTGCGTTTTGCACGTTCCGGTAATGTGCGGTAAATGTTATTATCTTCGTCAAACCAGATCCCATCCGGCAGATTAGAAACATAATCGGAGGTTTTCATCGGTGTAATGATAATTGTGAGACCGGTACATTCTTCAAATATCTCATACATAGAGTCTACATTGGATGCATCGAAGCTGCTTAAGTCTATGGCAGACAATCCGCTGCACTTTGCAAACATACTTCCCATATTCGTTACACTTGCTGTATCTAATGGGCTTACGTCAAGGCTTTTTAATCCACTGCAGCCTGCGAACATACTGCTCATATCCTCGACATTGGAAGTATTAAATCCGCTGAGATTTATGCTGGTAAGACTGCTGCAGTCTTCAAACATGGCACTCATGTTCTTTGTGTTTATGGTGTTTAATGGACTTAAATTAATACTTGTAAGGCTGCTGCATCCTGAAAAAAGTCCACTCATATTTTCGACATTGTATGTATTAAATCTGCTAAGGTCTACTTCTTTAAGACTTGTACAGCCGGAAAACATTCGGCTTATATCTGTTACGAGCGTTGTGTCTAACTGTGTCAGGTCAACACTGCGGAGATTGTAGCAGCTGCTAAAAAGGTTATCGAGATGTGTGGCACCTGTTACCTCTATCCTTGCAAATTTAATGTCAGAAAAATATCCGAGCCATTCTGGACGGCGAAATTCTGCTGTATGGCTGAACATATCACCAAACCCCTTAACTACAAGAAGACCTTCTTCATCCAATGTCCATGAAGTTTTTTCAAATGTACCACTGTGAACAATCGCTGCCGGCTTATCTGCAGGCTCTGTAGTTTGTGTCGGATCGATTGTTGGTGTTGGTTTAAACTCTGACTTTACCTTAACCGTACATGTTGCTTTAGCTTTTTTATTAGTCTTACTGACAGCCGTAATCTTAGCTGTTCCAGCACTCTTGGCAGTAACCTTGCCCTTAGAAGTCACTATGGCAACTTTTTTATTGGAGCTGCTCCATGTAACTGCTTTAGATGCATTTGACGGCTTAACACTTTTAACCTTAAGTGTAAATGTTTTACCTGCGTAAAGTGTCTTAGATGTTGCACTAAGTTTAATAGAAGTCGCCTTCTTGCCTGCTGCATCTGAACTTACGGGCTGAATTGCAATGCTTCCTATAATAAGTGAAAGTGTCATCAGAAATGACACAAGCTTTTTTCCTGATTTTTTCATTTCATCCTCCTTAATCAAATAGCATGTCTCTCGAAGAGAGAACATAATGGTAGATATAGAGTACATAAGATACTGCTATATTATTAAATATGTATATTTAACCCGGCGGTATATAAACGGGTATACCAAAAGATGCATCGGATTTCTCCGACGCATCCTTGGGTTGTAAATCAACAAAATAACACTATAATTTTATTTAAAACTACTCTGTCACAACAGACACTGTATATGCCTGTGCTCCACTAGCTACACTAACTTTTACTTTAATTTTCTGAGATACTCCTTTACCTTTTGATACCTCAACAGTAAATGTTGCAGTTTTGTTACCTTCAGCTTCTTGTGTAAGTTTTTTAACAAGAACAGAGCTTCCATCTTCAGTTACAGTGAGTAAATTATCATTATCACTTACAGTATCCTTAAGTACTTTCACTGTTGTTCCTTTTGAATCATCTAATGTAAGTAAGTTACTTCCATCTTCGGTAGAAACATCAACCGCACTAGCAACCTTGAAGTTTTTACCCGTTAAAGTATTTACAATAGCTTTGATATCTTCAGTATCTGCTTTTGCTTTCTGAGTTGTAACATCTTCGGCACTTGGCTTATAACTTGCCACTGAATCAGCACCTACAGTAAAGCTTACAACCTCAGACTTACCACCTTTATATGTGTAAGTTGCTTTGAACTTATCACCTAAAGTAGCCCCATATATTACAGGTTTAGCTGTACTATTATCTTCAACACTAAAAGCTGAGTCATCAACCTTAGTTATATCAGATATTGTGATTGTATAAGATTCTTTAGCACCTTTACTATTCTCAACACCATACTGATCCTTTACATCACCAGCTTTGATATATTCACCCAGATCAGTAATTATGCCACTAGTTGCATGTGCTGTAGCTTTTGCCTTCTCTACGAAATGAGTAGAATCATCGCTTTCAGACTTAAATCCAATTGTTGCGATCTTAGGATCATCTTTTGATAATACAAGTTCTTTAACGATTGTAGTTACCACAGCATTTGAAACATAATCTCTTACTGCAACGGATACTTTTACAGTCTTAGTGATCACTTTACCATTATCGGCACCATTTTCTTTAAAGTCTGTATCAGTAAAACCATCTGATGTTGCATCTGTAATTTCATTATCATTCACAGTTAATTTTTTACCTGCATCAGTAGTTACCTCAAAGTACTCTTTTGGTATTGCGACCTTAGTTCCATCTTCCTTAATGCCGTATACAGATACTGTCTTTTTGTAGGCAGCATTTGTAGAAGCACCCGGTTTAGCATCATTATACATTACACCGAGGTCATCTACTTCATATTTTACAAATTCTGACTGTGTTACTTTTGAGAATGTTACAATTTTTTCACTACCTGCTACAAGTTCATACTTACTATTCCTTTCATTAAACTTAAGTAAGCTAAATGAGATTTTCTCTGCACTGTTAAGTTTATTGTATGCATCTAAATCATCATCACATTTTGACTTAATCTGAACTGCAAATGTTTTTCCAACTGTAGTAGCAGATTCTTCAATGATTACAGATTTGTTGTCATTACCATATTTAACTGTATCATTCACGCTAGAAATCGCACTATTTATTGCAACAGTAAATGGTGATGCATCTGTTTTATCTTCTGGAAGCTCAGACTCTACTTTAATCTGGTATCCTTTTCCGATATATCCCTTAACGAGTTTAGAATCCATTGTGCGGCCATACTGATCCTGAAGAACAACGTTTTCAGCTTTAATTACTACACTACCGCCTCTTGCTATACTTGTAGCTGTATTCTTATCAACACCGATTACTG
>JALERT010000021.1 GCA_022764445.1 Lachnospiraceae bacterium
AACCATGAGCAGCACCTGTTACAATCTTTCTCTGTGGAAGTTTACCAGGAAGTGTTTCACTCATTGGTACTGTCGGATCTGCCGCACCTGTTACACGCATTGCCTGATATACATAACCTCTTCCCGAAAGAGGATCACGGATTGCACCGCCAAGACATGTAGCAGCACCACCAAATGGCTCTATTTCCGTAGGATGGTTATGTGTCTCATTCTTGAAGAATATAAGCCACTCTTCTGTCTTACCATCAATCTCTACAGGAACTACTATAGAACATGCATTAATCTCGTCTGACTCTTCCATATCATCAAGCTTTCCGTCTGCCTTGAGCTTACGCATACCCATAAGAGCAATATCCATAAGTGATACATATTTATCAGGTCTGTCCTTAAACATCTCCTCACGTACTTCAAGGTAATTATCATAAGTTTTTTCGATAGGAGCCTTATAATAACCATCTTCAAACTCCACATTTTTAAGTTCTGTAAGGAATGTTGTATGACGACAGTGATCTGACCAGTATGTGTCTAACACACGTATCTCTGTGATAGATGGTTCTCTTTTTTCTTCATCTGCAAAGTACTTCTGTATATGGAGAAAATCTTTGAATGTCATCGCAAGGTTGAGCGAATCGTAAAGTTTCTTAAGCTCATCCTCCGGCATATCCTTAAATCCGTCTAGTATGGCAACATCATCAGGCTCATCAAACTCCTGAACAAGAGTATCCGGCTTATTTTCATCAGTTTCTCTTGAGTCAACCGGATTAATACAGTACTCTTTAATACGCTTTACATCATCATCTGTAAACTTTCCTTCAAATACATACGTAGTTGCAGAACGTATCACAGGGTTTTCTTTCTCGTTTAGAAGCTTTACACACTGTTCAGCCGAATCAGCTCTCTGGTCAAACTGACCAGGTAAATATTCAACTGAAAAGACAAGACTGTCAGGTGCGTATTCAAAGCTCTCTTCATAATAATTATCAACAGGTGGCTCAGAAAATACTATTCCAAGAGCCTGCCTGTATGTTGACTCACTCAGATTTTCTACATCGTAACGTATAAGTACACGAACATTTTTCAACTCATTTATACCAAGATAACGTCTAATTTCTTCCTTTAGTTCTTTGGCGTGTACAGCATAAGGTTCTTTCTTTTCGACATAAAGCCTTCTAACACTTCCCATAATCGTGCCTCCATTTCATTAGTGTGTAATATAATATATATTAGCAGAGCTGCCATAGATTATATCTATAGCACTCTGCCTTAAATCATTTATCTTTTATAATTATTTTGCTGAACTTGATGATGAAGCATCTTCTTTCATCTTTGCAAGATCATCTGCTGTAACGATATCTGTAGTAACAGTACCTATCGTAACATCATTCCATATATCATAATCTATAAAAATCTTATATCCTTTTTCAAGCTCTGTAAGCCACTCATTATATTTCTTATCCTGAGCTTCTTTAACTGCATCTTCACATGCTTTCTGGTAACTCTTTGTAGAGTTATTATCAATCATCTTTACAAAGATATATACTGATGCTTCTTTATCATAATAAACTTCTGATATTTCACCATTCTTCATAGCCTTAATCTTTTTAAGGTTATCAGCTGATACCACTGACCAGCCGTCTTTCTCAGTAAATTCAGCAGTTTCGTATTTTATATCAGACTTATCTTCATCTTCGATAAGCTTTGTAAAGTCTTTAGCTGTAGCTGCCTTTTCAGCAAGTGCTTCAATCTCTTTTTTGTACTCAGCGAGCTTTTTAGCAGGTACATCCTTTGTATTACCATCTTTATCCGTAGTTGTAGTAGATACAGAATAATACTGGACATCATATTCTCTGTAATCTTTCTGTGACACATCCTTAATAGCCTCATTCTCATCTACATCTTTATTGAGAGTCTTTTGCTGGTCTTCTTTATATCTGTCAGCAAGAATTCTTTTCTCAAATCTCTTTGTAAGCTTGCTCTTTGATATATTTAAACGAAGCTTCTGACCCCATGAAAGACCTTTAAGAGCTTTTACTGCCTGCTCCCCAGCTTTCTTTTCTTCGTCTTTGGTAAGTTTGTAATCAGCCTTTACAGCTTCAGTATAAAGCACTTCATACTCTGATTCCTTATCAGTGATTTCCTGCTTAAGACCTTCTGCGTTATTTGTGCCTTCCTCTACATTCTTATCATCGCCCTGATATGTAGCATCCCATACAGAACTTCCCATATATGCCTGATACATCTGATCATATGGAAGCATCTGGCTTTCTCTTTCATAAATAGGATACATAAGATCATTCATAGTGAACTTTGTATCTCCTACCTTCATAACTACCTCAGGTTTGAACTGCTGCACAGCAACACCTACACAAAGTACAATAACTAAAGCTACACATATTACACTTAAAACGATTGCTTTAAGATGTGGCTCTTCTCCTGTACTTCCTAACCTAACTTTTTTTGCAGATACTGGTGTAACAGTTTTGTTGTCATCAGATTTATTCTGCTGTTTAATAATCTTTTTTGATGAATTCATCTTTACTCCTCCAATTATCTTCTTGTTCTGCCTGTTATATATACAAAAATAACAGTTCATCCTTAGATTATTGTCATCTTGCAAAACGCAGAACGCTACTTTCTATTCTAACGAAAAATAATTAGAAGTCAAGACGCAAAATAGCAAGTCTTACACATTCTTCCATCTTTAATGGTATTTCACTCATCATAAATAATCTTACAGCGACAAATCCCTCTTTGTAAACCATATTCCTCCCGTTACCGAAAGTACAATGCTAATCATAAATAAGATAACACAAGGCAGTACCGCCTCGCTGTTTCCGGCAATGAGCTTATCCGCCGGAAGAAGTGAATAGATAGTAAAATAATTAAAAAACTTTAAATTCTCTCCCATGTTACCAATCATATTGAAAAAGAAAAATAGAATCGGTATACCGGCACCAAATAAGTAATAATACTTCGCATCACTGAAAATGCAGGCGGCAAGAAATGTGATGCCTGCCACTGCAAACCAAAGCATAAGTGTTCCTGCATTTAAACAAAGATATTTTTTTATATCAAGCTCATCCGGGAACAAAATATTTGCTGTCGCAATTCCCACAGCAGTTACACAAGACATCAAAATAAAAAGCCATATGTACAGAGATAACAGTTGCGTAATAATAATCTTTCCCCTGGAATTAGGTGTTGCCAGTATTCCAGCCATGGAGCCATTATCAATGAATCCTATGACAAGTTTATTTACGGCTATAATAATGAAAATCAATGGAAAGAGCAGCATAATAAATCCATACAGATAAATCTTTATCCACTCAATCAATGAAGTCGCTACACCTGTCATTCCAACTGCCGCCATCATTTCCGGCAATACTTCCTGATATCCCTCTAACATTTCTGCAAGCTTTGGGTCATACATGTAGATGATTACCGTGGTATACATTGTCAAAAATGCAAATATTATAATAAATGGTACGATACATGCTTTAAAGTTATGTTTTAACATTGGAATACTAAGCATCTTTCTCCTCCCCCTTTCCATAGTAATGCAGAAATATATCTTCTAAACTCTGGGTAGCAATCTGCAAATCTACCGGTTCGTATTGTGCCAGTATTTTCAGACTGCCTGCAACATTGTTATTCACCAGAAGTTTTACAACTGCACCTTCTCTGGACTGGACCATAAGTCCTGACTGATTCGACAGCCTGACTGCCTGTTCCTCATTTGAAAGAGTAACGGTGTATACCTGATTGCGTATTTTTGATAGGTTTGTCATATCTACCGTGTCGACAATTTGTCCCTGACGGATTATGGCAGTGCGGTCACAGGTACGCTCCACCTCTTCAAAAATATGTGAGGACATAAGGATAGTGGTTCCTTTTTTCTTTTCCTCCAAAATCAAGTCTACGAACCGGTTTTGCATTAACGGATCTAATCCGCTGGTAGGCTCATCTAAAATAACAATCTTAGGCGAGTCCATAAATGCTGTTACCAAACCAATCTTCTGCTTCATTCCCTTGGACATTTTACGGATTTTTCCTGTGGGATTTAACTCAAACATATCAATCAGTTCTTTCATCCTGGTATTATCCTTCATGCCTCTTAACTGCGCTATAAAGTTAATATACTCCATTCCCTTCATGTTCTCCACAAAGGCTATCTCTCCTGCCAGATAACCAATGTGCCTATGAATCTGTGCTGCCTGGCGGAAGCAGTCCATTCCTAACATCTGAAGCGAACCCTTCTGTGGTTTTACAAAACCCAAAAGCTGGCGTATGGTAGTACTTTTTCCGGCACCATTTGGTCCAAGATATCCAAATACTTCGCCTTCGTTTACAGAAAAGCTGATATCAAATACACCCTTTCCCTGTCCAAAATCTTTTGTTACATTTTGAATCTCAATTGGTTTCATGCTCTCGCTCCCCTTTCTTAAACTGCTCCAACATTTCATTTAGATTCCATTCTCAATTATTTAGTGCAAATATAAGTGATATTTTTACTTAATTTCCTTTTAATTGTTCTTTTGCAAGTGCTTCTTCTTCATTTTTGATTTCCCAATGAATAAGGAAAGTCAGTAACCCGCGTAATAAAATAATAGCACCAAGAATTCCAAGTTCAGTCCATTCACGAACAATTACTGTACGAAGGACCTCGCCTCCCATTTTGAATTCCAGTGCAATCGCAATACCCTGTGCCAGATTAAGCCTAATATTAGAATCATGCTTAATCCATCCCACAAAGCATTTTATAGCTGTGAAAACAAGTACAATTATACCAAAAAATTCCATTAAAAACGTACATATTTCAACTGTATATCTTAGAAAAAGTTCGATATTTTCAAGAAAAATTTCCATAGCTGCTCCTCCTAGTATCATGTTTTATTCAACCTATTTCATATTTATCGTACATAATATTTTGTTATTGTCAATCATACATCATGCTATTACCTTGTAATTTCAACAGACAAATCTATATAACTAATATTACCGGAAATATAAAGGTTTTATTCTATTATAATATCTCTGCCTCTAGTCTTACGAA
>JALERT010000125.1 GCA_022764445.1 Lachnospiraceae bacterium
TATGCGGCATGTCTTATCGCAAAGGGATTTAAGGAAGAGAATATCCGTAAGTATGGATTTGCTTTTAAGGGAAAAAAGGTATTAATAGGATAAGGAAGAATCGTATAAAAACAAAATATAAATTTATTTACCCCCCAAAAAATCAAAAATGAAAATTTTTGATTTTTGGGGGTTTTTAGCTGTTTGTGTGACATATTTGTGACAGTTTGTATTATAAAATATGAATAGCAAAAATTGTTGTAACTAAAATAATGCTGTTTTTGCTGAAATATGGTCTTAAGAATCTAGGCGTATATATAATATCAAAGGAGATGAGCGGTTATGAAGAGAGATGTATGTATGAAAAACAGAAAAAAACATATTAGAAAAAGAATACTTAGCATTGTATTATCACTTGCAATGGTAATCACGTCAATAGTATGGACAAAACCCCAGGAAGCAAAGGCTGCAAATTTTAATAATTCTATGTCTGGTTTTGAAGTATATCCCAGTGGATGCTTAAAAAGCATGGTAATTACGATTCATGCTGTTGGCACTTATGCAACTGCTTATGGAAAGATAGCAATTCATACACAACAGTCAAAATATGATTGGAATAATCGATGGACATATAATGGAAATGCATCTTGGCCTGATTCAATTGAAAATGATGGATTTGTTGTTTGGGGAGAAGGAGCTGAGTTCTTATGGTCTGATGGAAAGTCATATGAGATTAATGTTAGTTTTAATGATGGTGTTGTTAATCTGAAGGAAGATAAAACGTATTATGTATATTTGTGGACAAGGGCAACTTCATATGGAATATATCCAGATGCCTTAGTTTACACATTAAAAACATCAGGTGGAAAGCTTACAGATTCTTCGGGAAATACATTAGTAGAAGCAGCTAATCATAATCATAAGTGGTGTTATACTGCAGATAATAATAATATTCAGGCATATTGTACTGAAACGACGGACGCAGCTGGTAATTGTTATTATCAGGGAGCTTCTAATGCAGTGACGATGTCACTTAATGCTTCTAATGTAGCTTATTCCGGTAATCAGTACTCAGGTGCAGGTTTTGATTCAAAAGAACAAATAAAAAACGACAGAACGGAGTGTGAAGGCTTATGAAGAAACGAAAACAAATCCTCCGCTTTGAATTGGCGGAACCAAATTTTATCTAAAAGGACAAGGGTGATGAGCTATGAAAAGGAAAATAAATCATTTTAAACATGTTATTGCAATTGTGATGATTGTGCTGTTGACAACTACAAGTGTTGATATGTCTGGATTTTGGGGGATGGAGAAGGTTTATGCGGCGACGACTTATAATGCTCCAGATGTGAAAAGTTCTTTATACAGTCAATATAAAGATAAAATTCAATTTACGGACTCTAATGGAAACACTCGAAATTATTTTTATAATAAGTCAAACACAGTTGGAAATGGTGATACGTATTATGCGGGCGATATCTTCAAAAATACTAGCACTACAGTTAATTATCATTTCTTTTTTTTCAAACAACCTCTAACAGAGGAAGAAGTTAAGAATGGCGCGGTGCGAAATTATATAAAAGGTTTAATGATAAATAAGAAATCTCCAACAAAACATACGCTTGAGAAAGAATATACAAGCACTGCAGGTGAAACGGTTTCGGCACCAGATGGTTGGCGTATATTTGCATATGTATCAGTAACGTCAACTATTACTTGGTTGTGTTTTTGCCCGGCACATGTCTGCAACTCTTCTTCCTTAACAAAAACAGAAGCGAAAGAACCAACTTGTATCGAAGATGGAAATGTTGAATATTATACGTGTACATGTGGGAAAACATATTCGGATAGTGAGGCAAAAACTGAAATAACCGATGTGAAGATTCCTGCAACGGGACATAGCTGGAATTATATACAGGATAGCAACAGTAAGAAGACCATCAAAGCACGTTGTAACAAAGATGGCTGTACATATAAAGACAGCGATGACCTCACACTTTCTATAAATGCAAAAGATGCTGCCTATACGGGAAATGCTTATCTGGCTTCTAATGTGGAAGTTACGGACAATCTTACATCGGTTACAGGTGCTTCAAAGAGTACGGTTACATATTATGCGGCAGATTCTGATGGGAATAAGACAGGAACGAGTATTACGGCTCCTGTTAATAAAGGAAATTACGTGGCAGAGTTGACGATTACGGATGCTTCAAGTACGAAATATACGGTACAGGATACATTTACCATCGATAAGGCGGATCAGTCCGCAACCGTCAGTATGGCAGATTACAACTTTGACGAGACCGTTAGTATACCGACGATTTCCGGACAGAAGGGAACAACGGAGGTAACCTATTATTACAATACGACAAATAGTAATGAAAACGGTACAGAGTGGAAGGATATTTCTGGGGATACACTGGAACCCGGCACCTATTATATGTATGCGGTGATTCCTGAAACGGAAAATTATAGAGCATATACTACACCGACGACTTCTTTTAAGGTAATCGGAAAGGAAATGACTGGCATTGTTGCAAATTCGGTAGATACAACCTATGACAAGGAAGAACATAGTATCAGCGTGTCCGGTTATCCGGATGGGGCAACTGTCAGTTACGGTACAGAAGCGGGCACTTATGATCTGACAGAAAGTCCTGAATTTGTAAATGCAGATACATACACCGTTTATTTTAAGATAACGGCAAGAGGCTATAATCCGTACAGTGGGCAGACTACTGTGACCATCCATCCAAAGGAAGTGGAGCTTGCATGGAGCAACACAGATCTTACCTATGACGGAACCGTACAGACACCTTTGGCAACGGTAGTGGAAAATAGTCTTTGTGCAGGAGACAGTTGTACCGTAACTGTGACCGGTGGACAGAAAGATTACAGTGCAAGTGCCTATACAGCAAAAGCAAGCAGTCTTAGTAATACAAACTACAAGCTGCCGGATAATGTAACACAGGAGTTTACCATTGCACAGAAGGAGATTGGTGTCAACTGGAGCAATACAGAACTAACCTACAATAGAGCAGTACAGACACCTACAGCCAATCTGGATGGAGTATGTAGTGGAGATACCTGTACTGTCACAGTTGGCGGAGGACAGACCGATGTAGGTGAGAATTATAAAGCAACTGCAACATTGAACAATAACAATTATACACTTGCAGAGACAGATAAAGAGGTAACTTACAAGATTGTACCAAAGCCTATTACTAAGGATATGATAGGACTGGACGGTGCGAATCATCAGTATACCTATACCGGAACCACAATTACACCGGTAGTTACCGTAAAAGATGGAGACAGTGTCACTTTGGTGCAAGGTGAAGATAAGGATTATGTAGTAAGTGGAACTACCAGTGCCGAAAGTTTTGGTACTTATGAACTGATTGTAACCGGAAATGGTAATTATACAGGCGAAGTAAAAGTGGGATGGAAGATTGCCGATTCGAACCCACCGACTGGAACCATTACTATAAAAGATGATAGCTGGACAGCGTTTTGGAATGGCGTAACTTTTGGCAAGTTTTTTAAGGAGACACAGACTGTTACCATCACAGCAGAAGATCCAGCAGGTGAAAATGGTGCAGCTGCAAGTGGCATAGATAAGATGTATTATTATAAATCCTCTGAGATATTGACCTATGATGCCATTGCTGCACTTCCGGAAGGAACATGGACAGAATACAAAGACAGTTTTTCCGTTGATCCGGATGCCAAACTTGTGATTTACGCAAAAATTACAGACAAATCCGGCAATGTATCCTACATTTCCACAGAAGGTCTGGTATTGGATAAAACCGCACCGGCTATTACAGGCGTAACAGATAAAATGAAATATTGTGGCGCCAAGACCATTACAGTAAAAGATGTGAATCTTTCGAAAGTAACCGTAAACGGTGAAGACGTCACACTCACAGATGATACATATCAATTATCGACAACAGAAGATACCGGAAAGGAATTTACCATTGTTGCGACGGACAAGGCTGGAAATAGTACAACGGTAACCGTGACTATATATAAGGATCATGACTGGTCTACGGAATGGACGCCTGTAAAAGAGGCAACTGCAACAGAAGAAGGAAAAGAGGAAAAAGTCTGTACAAATTGTAAACAGAAAAAAGTTAGAACCATTCCGGCAACCGGAAGTACAGAAGATACTACGAATGGAAATCTCACCAAAGATGCGGAGGTAGCACCGGATGCACCAATTGAGGTAGCATCACTTAACAATAAGAAGTCGGATATTTTGGATGCAACGAGTATTTTTACATCTGCAGAAAAAGCGTAGATTACTAATGGTGACGATGCCAGAGTATGGCTTGAAGTGACCAAGACGGACGAAAATAAAATTACTCCAAGTGAACAGACCAAGATAACAGAAGCTGCAGAGGACATTATGGGTTCTAATCCGGACATCACTTATTTTGATGCAGATTTATTTAAGAAAGTAGGTACTTCGGGGAATAAGGAAAAGATTTCTGAACCGGGAATAGATATTGAGGTAACGATTAAAATTCCAGATGAATTATTGAGACATGACCGAATCATGATTCGTGAGTATCAGATTATCCGATTACATGCAGGCAATGTAGATATCATTCGTGATGGTACATTTAATGAGAGTACTAATGAGTTTACTTTTAAGACAAATAAATTTTCTACTTATGCCATAGCATACAAAGATACACCAAGATATCCCGGAGGTAATCCAGGAAGTGGTACTTCTCCATCCGGTGGCGGTTCTTCATCTGGAGGCGGTTCTTCATCCGGAGGTGGCGGCTCTTACTATTATCCGGTAACAGGTGTTAATTTATCATCTGATAAAAGTATACTTACAAAGGCAGGCGAGAATATACAGCTTATAGCAAATGTACTGCCAACTTATGCAACAGATAAGACGCTTAAATGGACATCTTCTAATCCTCTTGTTGCATCTGTTGATGAAAATGGAAAAGTAATTGCTGTGGGAAGTGGAACATGTATTATTTCAGCTACTTCATCAAATGGTAAAGTATCTTCATGTGTTATCACTGTTGATATAAAGGAGCTAGAACCAACAGACAAACCGGAGGCAACAGCAACACCAGGAACAACAACTAACCCAAAACCAACCATTAAACCAACGACAACACCAGAGGCAACGGCTAAACCACAGCCGACAGTTAAACCAACCCCAAAACCAACCACTAAACCAGTAGTAACAAAGTCACAAATAGAAAAGAACGGACTTGCAATTAGTTCAGGACTTAAAGTAAGCCAAAGTGGTAAGGTGATTAATGTAACGTGGGGCAAGGTTAAAGATGCTGACGGCTATAAAGTATATGTACAGTATTGTGGACAGGACTTTAGTGAAAAGTCAGCTAATCTTGTTAGAAGTGGCAAGGTGACGAAGTTTACGATAAAGAAGATTAATGGTAAAAAGATTGATCTTAAGAAAAATTACAAAGTATACGTAAGAGCATATAAGATTGTTAAGGGTAAAAAAGTGTCCTTCGGAAGATCAATAACAGCTCATATCGTAGGCAAAAAGAACACTAAAGAAACAAATGTTAAAGGCATTAAACTTAATAAGACTTCATTTAGTCTAAAAGTTGGAAAGAAAGCAACTATAAAAGGAAAGGTGATTCTTGTCGATAAGACAAAGAAGCCACTTTCAGACGGTCATGCAAAAGAATTCAGATTTGCATCTTCTGATAAAAAAGTTGCAACAGTTACAGAAAAAGGTGTTATAAAGGCAGTCGGTAAAGGCACATGTACTATATATGTATATGCGAAAAACGGATATGCAAAGAAAGTTAAAGTAACTGTACGATAATACGTAACAGTTAAGTCTTTAAATCACTTCATTTAAAACCTGACAGTAGGTTTTATATTTCAAAATTAAAAGCAGAGTTGTTATGGATAATAGTAAAGCAGAGTAAAATGTGCGGTATATTATCACAGGCAACTCTGCTTTGTCTATTGTACATCTTGCCTTTTTAAATAAGATTTAATACAATGGTAGAATAAAAAACATATAAGTTCGTAAAATTTTCGGAAGAATTATATTATAAAGGTGCTGATTGGATAGGAAAATTATTACTGTACATATCTACGGTGTTACAGTAACGAAAAATAAACTATAATAAAGAATCGGAGGTGTAATTATATGGCAAAGACAGTAGCGATAGGTGTACAGAGCTTTGAAAGGCTGATAGAGCATAACTATTTTTATATAGATAAGACAGATTTTATAAAGGAATGGTGGGAAAGTGGTGATGATGTAACACTCATTACACGTCCGAGAAGGTTCGGAAAGACACTTAATATGAGCATGCTTGAGCAGTTCTTTTCTGTAGACTATGCAGACAGGGGAGATTTATTTGAAGGACTTTTCATATGGCAGGAAGAAAAATACAGAGAGCTTCAGGGAACTTATCCGGTGATAAGTCTGTCTTTTGCCAATATAAAAGAGAAGGATTTTAAAACAACAAGTTATCGTATACGTCAGATGTTGATGAAATTATATGAGAAAAATTCTTTTTTGCGTAAAAGTGATGTCCTTTCAAATGCAGAAAAACAATATTTTGAACGAATGGCATCTGATATGAGTGAGGAGGATGCACCGATGGCACTGTATCAGTTATCAGATTATCTTTGCAGATATTATGGTAAAAAGGTCATAATTCTTCTTGATGAGTACGACACACCGATGCAGGAAGCTTATGTAAATGGATTCTGGGATGAGCTTGTAGCATTTACGAGAAGCCTTTTTAACTCGACATTTAAGACAAATCCATATCTTGCAAGGGCAGTTATGACGGGTATCACAAGGGTAAGTAAGGAGTCGATTTTCTCGGATTTAAATAACCTGAATGTAGTTACGACTACTTCTGATGAATATGCCACAGCCTTTGGATTTACGGAAGAGGAGGTATTTAATTCTCTTGATGAATACGGATATGGTGATAAGAAAGAGATAGTAAAAAAGTGGTATGACGGTTTTACATTTGGAAGTAAAACCGATATATATAATCCATGGTCAATCTTAAACTTCCTTGATAAAGGAAAGATAGGCACATACTGGGCCAACAGCAGCAGTAACAGCCTCGTTGGGAAGCTTATACGTGAGGGTAGTAGAAGGATAAAGACTGACTTTGAGAAGCTGCTTCGTGGAGAAAATATCATTTGTACTATCGATGAGCAGATAGTATATAATCAGCTTGACAGTAATGAG
>JALERT010000025.1 GCA_022764445.1 Lachnospiraceae bacterium
AGGGGGTTCATCAAAGATAGGGAGAACCCTTATGATTAACAGAAACTCATATATAATAACAGAAGGTACAGTATAAAACAATCTGACGGATAATGCATCAGAATATTTTATACTGTACCTTATTTTAATTTGACTGAAAACGAAGAAAAGGGAAGTGCATAAAGTTGCTAATAACAGTTATTGAAGCTATGGGGGAAAATGTTGCATCAGTTGAGACGGTTGTTCTTTTGTCCCAACGAAAAGTGCAAATGTCAATATAAAAATGTAGGTTTTATATCATATAAGCGTGTAGGAAAACCGACATGCTTATATGATATTTTTAATTGTTAGGGCTTTTGCCCTCTTTTGCAAGTGAGTTTCTTATAAAGAAGAAATGAGCGAAGCAAAAAAATAAACCACCTGCTATGCGGGTGGTTGAAATAGCTTAAGCGTTTTGCAATGATAAACTCCTTTGTTATAATAATGATGGTCTGCCAACCACATTAAAAAACAAAGGAGGTTGTCCGTATGAACAACAATAACAGTTTATCACATACTACATGGAATTGTAAGTATCATATAGTTTTTGCACCAAAATATAGACGTAAAGTAGCATATGGAAAATTAAAAGAAGATATTCGAGATATAATTTCAATGTTATGCAAGAGAAAAGGTGTGAACATTGTAGAAGGAGAGATATGTTCTGATCATATTCATTTGTTAGTCGAGATTCCACCTAAGATGAGTGTTTCATATTTTGTAGGATATTTGAAAGGGAAAAGTACTTTGATGATATTTGAGAGACATGCAAATTTAAAATATAAATACGGAAATCGCCATTTCTGGTGTAGGAGATATTATGTTGATACAGTTGGAAAAAATGCAAAGAAGATAGAAGAGTATATTCGAAATCAGATACAAGAAGATTTAGAATATGATCAAATGACGTTGAAAGAATATGTTGACCCGTTCACGGGTGAGCCAGTAAAGAAAAACAATTAAAAATAGAGCCCAGGGGGCTCAAGTAAGTAACTGATGTTGCGGTTGGCAGAGCTTTCGGTGAGTCTTTAGACTCAGGTGCCGGAAAAGAGGCCTTATAGGCCGCAAAGCAAACCACCGGCTAAGCCGGTGGTTGTGATTATGATATTATTCTATAGTGAAGTTCTGCATATAGAATAAAAACTATACTTAATTCCAATATTGTCAGCTATATTTATACATATCTAAATGCTTAAAACCTTCTATACACAACTCCATAGCAGGTTTTAAGCATTTTTCTTTTGGTGTTCTTTTTTTTCAGACTGTGTTTTAAAAGGGCACATAGTAATACATAATCTCAATTTGATTCTTTGACATATCATTTAACATGGAAATTGTTTGTATCGCTTAAATATTGTAATTCAATACTAATAGTCACATTGACCTAATTCCAATATTTATAAACAATTGCTGTAGCATCTTTCTCGGAATAGTTATAATCTGCCATAACAGTTTCGATTACATCCAATATAGAACCATTCATTTTTTTACACATACCAACAAGACTTGCAATTGCCTGTTCTTTTGCTTTTTCACGTTCCTCTCGCCGAATAGCAGCATCATGATTTTTCATGATCTGTTCCTCATCAAATAATGTCATCATCATTGTGACCACCTCTCCTTCATGGCTTTCTAAATATTCCTTCAACACATTTCTCTCTTTGCAGATACGGATTGTTTCCTCAATTGCTTTACGTGTCCTGCCATACAACTTCCGCTGCTCGTCATATACTTTTGTAAATATTACATACTGACCAATGATATCGTCTTCATTATCTCCATAAATCATCTTCACCTTTACATCAAGTGATATATCTTCCATATCAGGGAAGAATTCTTCTGATAATATCATTTCTTTAGGTCTTTCTTTATGCTCTCCTGTATAGATTACATATAATTCCGGTTTTGGGATGCTGATTTTCGTTGAAGAATATACATCAAGACTTCTTTCATTGATGTAATTCTGATAAGTTGTTGCCACATACAGAAGGGATCGTATAAGTATATTCGGCGACCATGTGCTCTGTGCCTCGACTAAAATAATCAGCCTGTCTCCAACACGAAAACCTAAATCATTATAAAGGTCATTGACTAATACATTCTCTATTGTAATATCGGTCAGATCATCTTCTGTTATACCGGTATCTTCAGGATGAAGTGCTAAATATAATTCCAAAAGGTATTTTTTATTGCTAAATAAATCCGTGAAAACACAGTCCTTTATGTTTCTTTTTACAACAACTTTATTATCGTCTAAAACCGTTGGATGTTCTTCAGTTTTTTCTTTCTGTACTTCTTTGTTCAAAAAATTATCGCCTCCATGATTTTAATTATTTTTTCTGTTATATGTTTATTCGTTATTTTTATTACTTTTCTTTATTATACAAGAGGAAAAATGGTGTGACAAGAAGGAGATTTTTACTATTCTATCTCTTTGGTACTTATTGTAATTAACCTGGCTAATTTTAAACGCTTGCATTTTTTTATCTCCAAAAATAAATTATATAATGGAATAAAATTGTCTTCTAAACCACCCCTAAAATCCACCAGAGTAACAATGTTACTCTCAAATACTTTCCATATCATACGCTACAAAAAACATTTCTTATGTTAATTTAATGGTGATTTAATGTTAAAATTTTGTCCAAAATCAGGGTATTTTACTTATTGCAAAAAAATTGCAAATTTGAGTAACACCCCGCGAACCCAGTGTTTATAAGGGTTTGCGGAGGTCGAAAAAAGTCGGAAAAATTTGTCTCGACAAAGGGTACAATAACGATTTCTTCGAATATTTCGGGTGCAAGCATCAAAGTTACAAGCGGTTCTCAGTTAGTTGTATCAGACACAATGAAAGATAAATCATACACAACAGCTAAGCTTGCTCCTGGTGAATATGAAGTAGAAGTAACAAAAGAAGGTTATGATCCATACAAGACAACTGTTAAAGTTAATGGTGATGTTACAGTTGAAGCAAACTTAAAAGAGTCAATCGTTACAGGTGCTACTGCAACTGTTTCAAACGCATTGGTAGATTATAAGGACACTGTATTAGTAAACGATAATGCAATCGTAACTGTTACAGTAAAAGATAGCGAAGGTAAGGTAGTCCCAGGCAAGACGGTTGTATTCTCAATTAGACAGATTATTGGCGGTAAAGATGATTATGATAAACTCGAAGTAAAGGGATCGGTTGTTCAGACAACAGACGCAAATGGTACTGCTTCATTTGTTGTTGGTTTTAAGAACACAACAACAGATTGTACAGAAACTGGTAAATTAGCATCTGCTGAGTTTACTGCAAAGGTACTTGACGTAAACGACGGAACAGAGTCTGCTGCTGTTGGATGCGTAGGATTTGCTGCATTAGATTTAGCAACAGTAAATGTTGACCCTGAAAAAGTAGGAGCTAACAAAGGCAAGTTAGAAGTTGGTGAAAATGCGAATAACGCAGGTTATATAAATAAGGATAAAGATGGAATATCTAAAACAAAATCTTTAAATTGTTATGCAAATAATGATGTTGAATACATCAGTACACAGAAAGTCAGCACTGAAGGAAAAGATGAGCATGAAGTAACATTTGATGCTAATCCAATGATTCATTTACCATATATGGCTACAGATAATGAAAAAGCTAAAGATTTTGTTCAGCCTGTAAATGAAAAATCTGGCGATTACTTTACATATGCAGATAATGAATATGATAAGATAATTGTAATAAAAGAAGATACAAGATTGTTACAGTATGCTACATTGATATTTAACGATATTAAAGTTTCAAAGTATACTAAATTAGTTATTACTTCATATCGTGACGAAAAAGCTACTGATAAAATTGAGGGTAGTGAATATGAAATAAATGGTGAACACAGCCAGAAGGGATTCGGTTATCAGATTCCATTAAATCTTGACAGAGTTAAAGCAATAAAAGTATCACTTAAGTCTGCAGGTCAGGTTCAGACCAATATGAATAGTGGATTTGATATCGACAAAATAGTAGGTGTTTATAATACAAACAGTGCAGTTAATGGAAAAGCTGAAGTCGTTTCAGGTGCAAAGATAACTTGGGAAAATGTAGATCCAGTTATGAGTAACTTTGCAAAAATGTCTACAACTGAGGCAGCAAGCTATGGTATTGAACCTAAGGTTCAAACAAATACATTTGATTATCAGGTTCCTGTATTCCCATACACAGGTGATGCCGTAATCAGAGAATTTGATTCTAATGATAAGGTTGTTACTTATTACTTAGTTCCTACTATAAAGGCAGTAGGTGATGTTAATAATGATGGTAAAGATGATACAAATACAAATATCATTAAGCCGCGTGCTAAAGCATACTTAGCAACTGCTGAGGAAGCTACAACACACAAAGTAGGTGACATCAAGACAGACGGAAATCTTGTTAAAGTTAATTCTTCTAAGGTTGGTTCATCAAACTTAAAGGGAACTATTTCTTTACCAACACTTGGTGGAGATGCTTTAGATGCTTCAAACAAGTATGTATACACATCTGTACAGTGGAATCCAATTCCAAAGAATGAAGCAGTTAACTCAGATGCATTCTTAGCATTAGCAGGACAGAATATAAATGTATACGCTCAGTTAGTAGATAAGAATGGAAACCCTGTTTCTAAGAAAGATCAGGAAATTAAATATTCTTTAAATGACAATAAGAGTGGAAAGACTACACCAGTTGATTTTACATCTAGTGAGTCTGTAGATGTTGTAAGAAATAAGTTAAAGGATA
This sequence comes from Lachnospiraceae bacterium, assembly GCA_022764445.1. Classification (GTDB taxonomy): domain Bacteria; phylum Bacillota; class Clostridia; order Lachnospirales; family Lachnospiraceae; genus Butyribacter. The sequence continues at coordinate 4,769 of JALERT010000025.1, forward strand.
CAGCTGTTGTAAAGAATACAGCTACAGATGTTCATGGTAAAGCAACATTGACATTAAATAGTGCTCAGGCAAATGTAATCGATGACTTAAGTGCTTCAAGTAAAGATTATGATGTAGTTCTTTACATCGGAAAAGAAAAAGCATCAGTTGCTGATCTTTACTGGGTAAATGCTGACTTATCTTTCAAGAAAGATGTTGATCCTAAGACTGTTGAGGAAAGAACAAATAACGATACAAAATTTGTTGAAACAAGTGAACCTAAGGTTGCTACTCCATGGCAGTATGCTGTAAGAACTGTTGGTAATACTTTTGTAAAGGCAGCAGATGTAAAGGCAGCATATAATAAAGCATTCTTATATCCTGGAACATTAGAGGGTTATGATATCAAGATTGATGGTCTTAATATCAATACAACAATCGATGAGGATAACAAGGGTACATACAAAGTTGCCGGAAATGGTGTAGTAAATGCAGAAACAACTCGTGAATACAAAGATTTAATTATCAATGAGTTAAATGATAAATCTGTAGGAGAAAATGTTACATTTACAGCTAAAAAAGGCGATGATACTAAGACATACGCTTGTGTAGGTGAAGGAAGCGCTAACTTAACAGCAAAGATGCAGTTAGGTGTAAACTGGAAAGCAGAAGGAACAAAACTTGCAATCTCTTCTCCAGCAGGAACAACAATTTCCAGAAATGAAGCAGATGATAATAGTGGTGTTGTAGACTTATATGTAAAAGTAACTGATGCCACAGGTAATAATCCAAAAGAAGGTAAAACAGTTAAATTTACATCAGGAACTGCGACAGACAAATTTAAAAAAGCTGATGGAACTAATGATTTAGGTGGTACAGGTAAAAATGAAGCAACAACAGACGGAAATGGTATTGCTCATGTTAAATTATATGTTACAGATTCAACCCAGAAATCTTCAGTAATTACTGCATCAGTTGATGGTGTTGATGAAGTTGCAACTACTACAATCAACTGGGAGAAATACGAGAAAGCATTTGGTCTTGTAAATGCAAGTGTTTCATCAACAGATACAAAACAGGTTGTATTAACATTCAATAACAATGTAGAAGCAGGTTCTGTAAAGAAGGATATGTTCGAAATCTCAAAGGGAACCAAGAAGTTTGAAATTACAGATGCTAAGGCAAGCGGCAAGTATGTATATCTTACATTAAAGAATGTTTTACAGGCAGACGATTACAAAGTAACTATATCTGACACAACAATCGATAGTGTGAAATATGTATTATCAGATGTAAAGGGTGTCGAGGTAAGAGATAAGGAAGCTAACTTCAACTCTGAAGGAGAAGGTAAGTATCAGGCAGTAGTAAGTAATTATGCAACTGCAGAGAAAGAATCTACTCCTAATGCAGGTGTAGCAACTATAACACTTAATAAGGTTAAGGTTCCAGGTGACGGTTCAATTATAGATACAGCAGTTAGTAACGAAGCAACAGCTGAGGAAGCATTTGCTAAGAATTTCGTAGTAACTGTAGACGGAAAGATTCAGAATATCTTAACAACCAATAAAGCAAGTAAATCTATTAATGATGTAAGAGCCGGAAGAGACGTTTTGGTAACAGCGACAGCAACAAGTCTTGATGATGCTACATTCACAATCCAGCTCAGACAGACTGACGTAGCTCAGAAGGTTGCAATCTACTTCTTAGGTGGAAGCAATACATACACAGTTCAGCCATTACCAAAGACTGACGTTGTTGGTGGCACAAATGTAACTGATGTGAAAGATACATTTGGTGCTGTAGTGACTGCTGTAGATAATGCTGCAAAAGCTATAAGTAGCAGTGCTGAAACTGATATTGATCCAGATGCAAGTAATCCATTCAATGTTTCTGTAACAGTTAAGAAAGTTGAAGATAAGGATGGTATCCTTACAGTAAATGGTACAAAGCTTACAGTTGCTAGTGGTTCAGACACAGAAAAGACAGCAAAATTCACTGTAACATTTAAGTATGGTGATAATGAAACAACAATAGGTTACAAGGTTACTAGAGCTGCAGCCGGAACTATAACAACTGAAAGTGATGATAAAACCACTGTAGATACATTGGCTTCTGATTTGAAGGATGATTCAGCTAAGTTATTGAAGACGGAAAATTTATTTAACGGAACAAACACAACAATTCTTGTTTCAGACTTGAAGGCATTAGCTAAAAATGGTACAACTATAAGTGTAAGTTCTAGTGCAACTCCAGATTCATATACATTTGACGGAAGCAAAATTGTAGTTAATCCTTCAGCAACTGATACAGATGATGTTATAACATTAACAATTAAAAAAGGAATAGAAACTGCTACCGTAAGTGTTACATTCACTACAAATAGTACATCACCATATAGTGTTACAGTTTCTTAATCAATACTTTTGTAATTCAAAATCTATTCAAAAGGCGTTGCGCTTTGCGCAATGCCTTTTGACTTGCATATACTAAAAAGAATGGAGTTTTATAATGAAGAAAAAAATAATATTAAGTATGATGTTACTTTCCGTACTTTCATTTGCAACATCATGTGGAGGCAATAAGAAAGCTGATGATTCTAAAGCTAAGACAGAAGCGACAGCAACACCAACCAATTCACCTCTTCCTACAGCCGAGGTTTCTGTCGATGAAGGATCTGACGGAAAAAGTAAATTAAGCAATGCCACAGCAGGATACAACGTCTCCTATGACAGCAAGTTATTTAAGGTAGATAATAAAGACAGCAGCATTTCATTTGTACCGTCTGATGAAAAGGCAAAAGATGAGCTTAATCTTTTCCTTAATATCACAGAAGTAAGTGCTGATTCTGCTAAGGAGCTTGGGGATCAGCTTATGAAAAGCTACAAAGGTTCTATAAAGAAGAAAGAAACGACAATAGGCACAGGTAAGACAAGCGCTAAGTGCTACACTATTACAGATAGCAAGAAAGTCGTGCATGAAGTTTATGTCATTTCTTCCGGTGAAAAGGGATATTATATAGAATTAAAATGCCCTTCAAAGTATAAGAAGAAGTATATGGCATCATTTAATGATATCCTTAATAGTTTAGAATTTTAACAGTTTTATTTATAGTGGCAATTATGGGTTCAAAAAGATATCAGTTGAGTTCCAGAGTTTTCTGATACCTTTGTCTGATATTATAATTTCTGTAATATAAAAAAGCCACAATCTATGTAGTATGGTTTGTATCTTCTCCAGAAGTTAGAAAAAAATCTAACAGCATGGGAGTGGTACAGTTTAATAACATAGGTTGTGGCTTTTTTTTTCAGAATGACTTGACCTGTTTCCGATACAGTATTCACAATCAAATGGATTGTAGTGGTTTTCCGTGTATAATTTTAATTCTTTTTATGTATCTTTAATACTGCTCTAGAAAATCCGAAACAGTTATCACCTCCAACTGATTTTCTTCAAAATCCTTTGTATTAGATGTAATGATATATTTCATATGATTATTTCTTGCGGTCACATATTGAACACAATCTTCAAAATCTCTCCATCTTTTATCGAAAGCTTCTTTAATATCTGTATCGCTTACTGAAAGAACAGAAACC
>JALERT010000177.1 GCA_022764445.1 Lachnospiraceae bacterium
CAGTAACATTACATGTATATGATAAAACAATAAGCGGGTGTATCAGATACATGGGACAATATGTTTATTTTGACAAGGATGGAATTGTTTTACAGAGTCTTTCTGAACATAAAAACGGTGTTCCTATAGTAACGGGAATAATGTTTGGTGATTTTACGGTTGGTAAGGCGTTTGATGTAGATGATGATTCTCTTTTTGAAGCTATAATGAATGTATCACAGCTTATATCATATTATAATATAGATGTGTCACAGATTCATGTTAATAAAGGAGAAATTACTATATATTCCGGAAAAGTCAGGGTTATTCTTGGAAAGAAAAAAATGTATGATGACCAGATGACGGCACTTTCCAGTGTTCTCAAGACTACATCAGAGAAAGATATGGCAGGTGTTATTGATATGGTTAATTATAAATCAGGTGACAAAATTATATTAAAAACATACCAAAATAATAACAATAAGAAAAAGAATTCAAAAAAAGAAGAATAAAATAACAAAAAAGAACAGATGTTCTCTTGATTATTTTTGACCTAATTAGTATTATATAGTTTAGGTTAGATTGAGATTTGCAGATTGAAGGAGGAGCAGTTTTGGTAGAGGTTAAGACTAGCGAGTCAAACGTGGGCGCAAGGATATTAGTTATAGGAGTTGGCGGTGGTGGAAATAACGCCGTAAACAGAATGATAGATGAAGGAATAGTAGGTGTTGAATTTATATGTGTAAATACAGATAAGCAGCATCTTATGAACTGTAAGGCTCCTGTCTGTCTTCAGATTGGAGAAAAACTTACAAAAGGTCTTGGTGCAGGTGCTAATCCTGAAGTTGGAAAAGCAGCTGCTGAAGAAAGCAAGGAAGAGATAACAAATCTTATAAAAGGTGCTGAGATGGTTTTCGTTACATGCGGTATGGGTGGCGGAACAGGTACAGGTGCAGCGCCTGTAGTAGCTTCCATAGCAAAAGAGCTTGGTGCATTAACAGTAGGTGTTGTTACAAAACCATTCCGTTTTGAAGCAAGAAACCGTATGAATAATGCACTTTCCGGAATAGATAATTTAAAGAAAAGTGTTGATACACTTATCGTAATTCCAAATGATAAGCTTCTTACAATAATAGACAGACGTACTTCTATGTCAGATGCTCTTAAGAAGGCAGATGAAGTATTACAGCAAGGCGTTCAGGGTATAACAGACCTTATTAACATACCGGGTGAGATCAACCTTGACTTTGCTGATGTACAGACTGTAATGAAGGATAAGGGAATAGCTCATATTGGAATAGGTATAGGTACCGGAGATGAGAAGTGCATGGATGCTATTAAACAGGCTATTTCAAGCCCTCTTCTTGAAACAACGATTGATGGTGCATCTCATGTTATAGTTAATATTGCGGGTAATAAGAATATAAGTGCCATTGAAGTAGGCGAAGCTATTTCGTACATAGAAGAGCTTACAGGTGAAGATTGTGAATTAATATTCGGTGAAAGTGTTGTTATGGATGATGATGATGACACAGTTAAGATTACTGTAATTGCTACGGGTATTTCTGAAAATGCTGCTTCTGAACCTGTAGCTAAGCCATCAGCAGCAGTTCACCAGAAAGCACCTAAGGCAAACTTCCCTTTAAAGGGTGGACAGGTATCTACACCGCATAAGAGTACAGCAACTATTAGTACTCCATCATTTAACCAGAGAACTGTTACACCACAGCAGCCATCTGCACCTGCATCACATATGCGTTCAGCAGATGATGGAGCAATTAAAATACCTGAGTTTTTACAGCGTAAAAAATAATACATGATATAACGCGGGTATTGGATTCCTGATTTTATAGAGAAATAAAAGTCATGCCATATGGCATGACTTTTTACAGTTTTGGATAAATACTATATTAAAAGATTAAAAGAATATTTTAATTTGAGATATATTTTATGAGAACATAACATGAGATTGGAGGATTATAATGAATAAATTAAGAGTAAATGTCTGTATAAAATCACTTCTTATATTCGGTGGTATTATTTTGATGCAGATGGTTGCATATATGCTTTGTTTTGCCGGATATATTATTGTATTTGCAGCCGGCGGTGACGAATATGTAACGGCTTTACAAAAGGTTGCAAATCTTATGAATGGTGACAGTTCATTTTTGATGAGTGTGTCAGCTGTAAGTGCATCACTGTCTCTTATCTGGTGTGGGATACTTTACTATAAGTCAAGCTGGCGTGTAAGAAATATGGATTATAAAAAAGTATTCACCGGAAAAAATATATTATTTATTATAGGAACTGCAATTGGCGGCTGTATTATCGTGACAGTAATACTTAGTGCAATTTCTGCTGCATTCCCGTCATTATTTGAGGATTATTCAGAACTTATGTCGCATTTTGACACCAGCGGATTTGGAATATCTATAATCTATGTTTTGTTAATTGGTCCGATTTCTGAGGAGTTTATATTCAGGGGAGCACTTTTTGACAGGTTTCATTTAGGGTTTACATTCTGGCTTGCCAATGCACTTCAGGCTTTTCTCTTTGCCGTTTATCATATGAATATAATACAGGGGATTTATGCTTTCTGCCTCGGATTTATTCTTGGCATGATAGTATATTCTACAGGAAGTATTTTATGTTCTATAATTACACATATACTATTTAATTCAACGACATACATTCTTCCTATTATACTTGGCACAAAAGTTTTGGCAATCAGAGTAATTGTTATAATAATTATGGTAATTATGGCTCTTTTGGCATTGATTGGAATAAGATATTTTGGTAAAATAAGTAAAGAAAAAGTAGAATCAGATGAAAAATTGTATATAAATTGATGCGGATTTTGCAAAGGATAATGTATTCAAGGGGGAATTACATGGAGAACGTTGTTTCAGACTTTGACCAAATTGATGGTATATTAAAAGTATTGTCAGAGTGTACTGATGAATTTCTATATATATATGATATAAAGAAGAATTTATTTAAAATAACAGAGAGAGCTAAGGATGTATTTTTATTTGATGATACGAATGTTTATGATGCTGATAGAGAGATATTACAGTATGTATATCCGGAAGACAGAAAGCTGCTTGCAGATAGTCTTTGGGATATAGTGATTGGAAAGACTGATAAGCACAATCTTGAATATAGGTGGCTTGATAAGCAGGGGAATCCTATATGGATAAGCTGTAGAGGAAGTGTGCTTTATGATCAGGATGGAAGTGCAAGATATCTTCTCGGAAGGATATCTGAACTTGGAAGAAGAAATAAGATTGATAGTATAACAGGTCTTTACCGTGAATCATCTCTTCGTGATGATATTATAGGCATGGATCAGACGAAGGAAATAAAAGGGTTCCTTCTTTTAATAGGTGTAGATAATTTAAAAGATATCAATGAAAAATATGGTAAAGATGCCGGTGATGAAATACTTTCTTATACATCTGAATGTGTGAAAGAATCAGCAAAGGGAATTGGAAAGGTTTACCGTATGGATGGAGATGAAATTATGGTATTATGTGAAAGTTATGATACCATGGAAGGTGATCCCGCCAAGGAACTTTATGATGATATTAGAGAAAGGGTAGACGAATATATTTTAAAAAGTGGTTATCAGATTTTCTATACTATATCAGGTGGAAGTGTTTTCTTTGATAAGAAAAGTGCCGGAGATATCGAAATGATAGAGAAAGCAGGCTTTTCTCTTCGAGAGGCTAAGAGACAGGGGAAGAATGCCTGCGTAAGATACAGCCAGGAAAGATATGATGAATATCTTAGAAAACTTGATATGCAGGAAGAACTTCGTAAAGCAATCAATAATAATTTCGATGGATTTGAAATGTATTATCAACCTATTGTTAATATTGAGAAGAGGTGTATTCTTGGGGCAGAAGCTTTAATAAGATGGAACAATGAAAAGTTTGGCCGCGTATCTCCAGGAGCTTTTATCCCACTGCTTGAGGAAAGTGGTCTTATTATTCCTGTTGGAAGATGGATAATTAAAACGGCTATGGAACAGTGCAAGAAGTGGCAGGCTGTTATACCAGAGTTTCGGGTGAACATAAATCTTTCATTTGTACAGCTTAATAAAAGTGATGTGATAAAAGATATTGATAACTGTATGGAACAGCTTAATTTTAAGGTTGAAAATGTTCTTTTTGAAGTTACTGAAAGTGGCGAGCTTGAAAGTGACAATTTAATGCAGAATGTATTCAGATCATTTAAAATGAGAAAACTTAATCTTGCCATAGACGACTTTGGGACAGGCTATTCTAATCTCAGGTATATAAAAGAGATGATGTTTGATCTTGTAAAGATAGATCAGTCTTTTATAAGAAATATAAAAGAAAGCCGGTATGATTATATGGTTGTTAAGCAGTTCACGGAACTTGCACACAGTCTCAATCTCAAAGTATGTTATGAGGGAGTTGAGACAAATGATGATTTTGAGTGCGTTCTTGGACTAAAACCTGATTATATACAGGGATTTTATTTCGCAAGGCCTGTACCTGTTGCTGAATTTGAAGCAAATTATCTGGGAAGACAGTGTGTTTTATAATCATATATGATAAAATTAATGTTCTCTCGAGTCTATTTGTGCCTGACTTTGAGAGAACGTATAAACATAAGGAGGAAATTAATTACTATGAAATGGTACGATGAGGCAGTTTTTTATCATATTTATCCTTTAGGACTCTGTGGATGTGCTAAAGAGAATACGGGGGTGGCAGAAAGTCATTTTGACAAAATAACGGAGTGGGTGGATCATGCTTACAAAATCGGGTGTACCGCAATATATATCGGACCGTTATTTGAATCTGTAGGTCATGGCTATGAAACTATCGACTACAAGAAAGTTGACTGCCGTCTTGGAACTAATGAAGACTTTAAAGAATTTGTGAAGCATCTTCATGAAAAGGGAATGAAGGTTATAGTAGACGGAGTATTCAATCATGTGGGAAGAAAATTTTTCGCATTTGAGGATCTTTTAAAGAACAGAGAAAATTCAAGATACCGTGACTGGTTCTGCAATGTAAATTTTGGCGGCAATAATGAATATAATGATGGATTTTCATACGATAACTGGGGAGGATTTAACCTTCTTGTAAAGCTTAACCAGAAAAATCCTGAGGTTAAGGAATATATTGCAGATGTAATAAGATTCTGGGTATCGGAGTTTGATATTGATGGTATACGCCTTGATGCAGCAGATGTACTTGATTTTGATTTTATGAAGATGCTTAGAAGTGTAGCAAATGAAGTTAAGGAAGATTTCTGGCTTATGGGTGAAGTTATACACGGCGACTATAGCAGGTGGGTGAATGATGATACGCTTCACTCTGTTACAAATTACGAATTACACAAAGGTCTTTACTCAGGTCATAATGATCATAATTATTTTGAAATAGCTCATTCAGTAAAAAGACTTCTTGACATATGTGGTGATAAAAGGCTTTATACATTTGTAGATAATCATGATGTTGAAAGGATTTATTCAAAACTTAATGTAAAGGAACATCTCTATGAAGTTACCATTCTTCTGTACACATTATATGGTATTCCATCTATATATTATGGTTCAGAGTTTGCTATAGATGGCAAGAAAGAAAAAGGATCTGACTGGAACTTAAGACCATGTCTTGAACTTTCTGATTACAATGATTATTATGAGAATAACGAGATAACTAATCTTTGCATGCAGCTTGGAGCCTTAAAGAAAGAGTATCCTGAATTAAGTGAAGGTAAATACAAAGAACTTTATCTTCGTAACAGACAGTTTGCATATGGAAGGATAAAGGACAATGATGCAATTATTGCAGCATTAAATAACGATGATGAAGCTGCAGCATTTGATGTACCACTTCCTGTTGCAGCGACTGATGTAAAAATGTTAATAAAACCATTGTCAGATGATGCAAGATATACTGATATAAAAGCCGAAGTTGAGGGAAATATGCTTCATGTGGAGCTTCCTGCCAATATGGGTACAGTAGTTAAATTACTGTAATATGGTAACAGTTCAGCCATATAAATAAAAACTGCTGTCAGGTTTTATGAATGAAGAGAATGTAAGAATGAACTGTTACGTAGTATGTAGTGATAATTAATTCTGGGGTTACATTTACTACAAAAATAGAATGAGGTCAACAGATGAATTATAAAGAAATTGAGCAGGCAGTATCTGATATAGATATAACATTACCACCACCGGAGAAAGAGCCGGAAAGACAGTATTATTTCATTAGTAAATTACGTGAGTGGATGAATCAAAAGAAGAAGGAAAAAGGCAGAAGTCTTACATGTTGTGTAAATACATTTGGATGTCAGATGAATGCAAGGGATTCTGAAAAGATTCTTGGAATTCTTAACATGATAGGATATGAGGAAAATGAATCAGAAGATGCTGATCTTGTAATATTCAACACTTGTACTGTCAGGGAGAATGCCAATCTTAAAGTATACGGGAGACTTGGACAGCTTAAAAAGTATAAGAAGAAGAATCCGGAAATGGTTACTATGCTTTGCGGATGCATGATGCAGGAAAAGGAAGTTGTTGAAAAAATAAAGAAAAGTTACCGTAATGTTGATATTATATTCGGAACACATAATATTTTTAAATTTGCTGAGCTCCTTGCAATGAAAGTACTTGACAGGGCTGATTCAAAAAAGATGATAATTGATGTATGGGAAGATACTACGGAAATAGTTGAAGAACTTCCTATAGAGAGAAAATATCGTTTTAAAAGCGGCGTAAATATTATGTTTGGCTGCAATAATTTCTGCAGTTACTGTATAGTTCCATATGTACGAGGAAGGGAAAGAAGCAGGGAACCCGAAGATATAATTGCGGAAATTAAATGTCTTGTGGCAGATGGTGTTGTAGAAGTTATGCTTCTTGGACAAAATGTCAATTCTTATGGTAAGAATCTTAAAAATCCAATATCATTTACGGAACTTCTAAGAAGAGTCGAGGCGATAGAGGGACTTGAGAGAATAAGATTTATGACATCCCATCCTAAAGACTTATCAGATGAGCTTATTGCATATATGGGAGAATCTAAAAAACTTTGCAAGCAGATGCACCTCCCTCTTCAGTCAGGAAGTGACAGGCTTCTTAAGATAATGAACCGTCATTATACTAAAGAAGATTATCTCCTTCTTGTTGATAAGATAAGAAAAGCCGTACCTGATATAGCCATCACAACAGATATTATAGTGGGATTTCCGGGTGAGACAGAGGAAGATTTTGCCGAAACCCTTGATGTTGTTGAGAAAGTTCAGTATGATAGTGCATTTACATTTATATACAGTAAAAGAACGGGGACTCCCGCAGCATCTATGGAAGAACAGATCCCCGAGGAAGTTGTTAAGGAAAGATTTGATAAACTTTTAAAAAGGATACAGGATATCGCATCTGATAAAGCTAAGAAAGATGTTGGTAAAACAGTTGATGTTCTTGTAGAAGAGAAGAATGAGCAGGATGAGAATTTTGTGACAGGAAGAACAAGCCAGAATTATGTTGTTCATTTTCCGGGAGATGAATCACTTATAGGTAAGATTGTTCCCGTAAAATTATGTGAGAGTAAAGGCTTTTATTATATGGGTGAGATGGTTAATGCATAGATGTAAGCCTGACACCTGCTGTCAGGCTATGTGCCCCATAGGGCGGACCGTACTGTGATATGTATGCATAAAGGGAGTGGTTTTATAATGGTATCATTTGAAGAAAAAGAAACCGAAAATCTTAGACAGAAACAGGAAGAGAGAGAACATATATTTCTAAGCAGATATGCGTCTTTTGCAGATATGTCAAAGGGACGTGACAAAGAGGAACAGCAGTGTGATATAAGGACTGATTACCAAAGAGACAGGGACAGGATACTTCACTGCAAGTCTTTTAGAAGGCTTAAGGATAAAACACAGGTTTTTCTTGATCCTGAAGGAGACCATTATAGAACCAGACTCACTCATACGCTTGAAGTCGCCCAGAATGCCAGAACCATTGCAAGGGCACTGCGATTAAATGAGGATCTGACTGAAGCAATAGCACTTGGTCATGATCTTGGACATACACCTTTTGGTCATGCCGGGGAAAGGGCGCTCAACCGTATTACAGAATCTGTTGGTGGTTTTCATCACAATGAGCAGAGTGTAAGGATAGTTGAATTTCTTGAAAAAGACGGACAAGGTCTTAATCTTACAAAAGAAGTGAGAGATGGCATATTGAACCATCAGACAAGTCTGACACCACATACTCTTGAGGGAAAAATCGTAAGACTATCCGATAAAATAGCATATATTAATTCTGATATAGATGATGCCATACGGGCAGGTATATTAAAAGAAGAGGAACTGCCAAAGGAGTTTACTGATGTACTTGGAAACAGTACCAACAAGCGTCTTAATACTCTTGTGCACGATATCGTGCATAACAGTGAAGATAAAGATGATATATGCATGTCTGATGAGGTTCAGAAAAGTATGTATGGACTACGTAAATTTCTTTTTAGAAATGTCTATACCAATCCGGCAGCTAAGGGAGAAGAAAGAAAAGTCGCCAATATGATAGAGCAGCTTTATGAATATTATATTCATCATACAGGAAAGCTTCCGGGAGAATTTAAAAATTATATTAGGCAGGGAGAAGATACGGAGCGTGTTGTATGTGATTTTATAGCCGGTATGAGTGATAAGTATGCTGTTAATCTTTATAAAGATATTATGATACCTAAATCATGGGGGATATAAATTTTTGTAACAGTTCTACCATATAAATTTTTAATAAAATTTATTTTGCAAAAGGAAATATGATTTTTATGTCGAATAACTAACATAGGGATTCTTTGTGGGAATGTCTGTGTTAGTTATTTTTACTTTACAGAAGGGAGGAGATTTTGTGGCATGGTATTCTGATGAAAAGATAGAAGAAGTCCGTTCAAGAAGCGATATAGTTGATGTCATTGGTAAATATGTAAGACTTAAGCGTGTCGGAAGCGGATATGTTGGACTATGTCCTTTTCACAATGAAAAATCTCCTTCTTTTTCGGTAAGTCCCGGACGTCAGATGTATAAATGCTTTGGATGTGGTGTTGGCGGTAATGTGTTTACTTTTATTATGGAGTATGAAAATTACACATTTCCCGAAGCTGTACAGTTTCTTGCTGAAAGAGCAGGCATAGAACTTCCGAAGCAGGAAATGACACAGGAGCAGAAAAAGCAGGAAAGTTTGCGAATGACTCTTTTAGATGTTAACAGGAAGGCTGCGAGTTATTATTATGCAAAGTTAAAGTCACCCCAGGGCAAACTTGGATATGATTATCTTAAGTCAAGAGGCCTTACGGATGAGACAATACTTCATTTTGGCCTTGGATATGCAGGTCAGGGAGGAGGAGAACTTTACAGGTATCTTCGCAGTGAAGGTTATGATGATGGTATACTTCGCGAGAGTGGTCTTTTTAAGATGGATGAACGTGGAGTTTATGATAAATTCTGGAACAGGGTAATTTTCCCTATAATGGATGTGAATAACAGAGTTATAGGATTCGGCGGTCGTGTTATGGGAGATGCCAAACCAAAATATCTAAATTCACCCGAGACAAAACTGTTTGATAAGAGTAGAAACCTTTTTGGTCTTAATTATGCAAAGCTTGGAACAAGAAAAAATATCATTTTATGCGAAGGCTATATGGATGTTATTGCTCTTCATCAGGCGGGATTTACAAACGCCGTCGCATCTCTTGGAACTGCATTTACAGGGCAGCAGGCCGGGATAATTAAGAGATACACAGATGAGGTGCTTCTGACATATGACAGTGATGCTGCCGGAGTAAAAGCAGCTCTAAGGGCGATACCAATCCTTAGAAGTGTCGGTATTAATGGGAAAATTATCCATATGGAACCATATAAGGATCCTGATGAATTTATTAAAGCACTTGGCGCAGAAGAATTTCAAAAGAGGATTGATAATGCAGAAAACAGCTTTTTCTTTGAAATAGATGTGTTGAGAAAAGAATGTGATATGAATGATCCGGAACAAAAAACAAAATTTTATCATATGACAGCTAAAAAACTCTTAGTATTTGAGGATAAGGTGCAGAGAGAAAACTACATAGAGGCTCTTGCTGCAAAGTATTCTATAAGAAAAGAAGATTTAAAGAGTCTTGTTGTCACTTATGGTAATAAGTATCCGGAAGGCATTCAGGAGAATGAGGTAAATGAAAAAAATGATAATATAAGAAAAAGGATAAATGAAGATAAGGGAATAACATATTCATACAGGATTTTACTTTCATGGCTTATAGAAAGACCTGATATATATAATGATGTAAGTAAGATTATTAAACCATCTGATTTTTATGAAGAACCATATCATGAGGTGGCATCTATGTTATACAGTCAGTTTGAAGATGGAGAGATAATTCCTGCACGCATTATTAATCATTTTCAGGAACTGGACGAGCAGAACATGGTGGCTGATATGTTTCAGACAAGCTTTTCTTCTGAGATGAATGATGAGGAGCAGGAAAAGGCACTTAATGAACTTGTTATAAAGATAAAAGAATACAGTATAGATAAGAGAACAAGAGAACTAAAAGATTTAAATGAACTCCAGAATATTATTATGGAAAAGAAAGAACTTCAAACACCGGAAAAACTGCATATTTATTTGAAACATGGTTAAATTATTGTTACAGTTAACTGTAACAAATTATTACCTAATAAGTTTAAAATATGCTGTTACATATAGAAAGGAAGGAATATTATGGCAACAGAAAAAATTAAGGCAACAGATGATAAAGAGTTAGGTAAGACTGCTGCCGGTACTACCAAAAGAGGCAAAAAGACTGCAGGAAAAAAATCTGCATCTAAAGCAAAAGAAGCTGCTAATATCGAAGAAGAAAAGAAGAAATTTCAGGAAAAACTTATAGCACTTAAAGAGCTTGCCAAAAGTAAGAAAAATGTTCTGGAGCTTTCAGAGATTAACAATTTCCTTAAGGATGTTGAACTTACAGAAGAAAAAACAGAAAAAGTAATTGAGTTTCTTGAAGCAAGCGGTGTCGATGTACTTCGTATATCTGATGATAAAGATGCAGATGACGATATGATACTTCAGCTTGAAGAAGATGGGGAAGTTCCTGATGATGAGGAAATAGAAAATATTGATTTATCAATACCTGATGGTGTCAGTATAGAAGATCCGGTACGTATGTATCTTAAAGAAATAGGTAAGATTCCGCTTCTTACAGCAGAAGAGGAAGTGGAACTTGCAAAGCGTATGGAAGAGGGAGATATGGAGGCAAAGAAGAAGCTTGCAGAAGCAAATCTTCGTCTCGTTGTCAGTATTGCAAAAAGATACGTAGGACGTGGAATGTTATTTCTCGATCTTATACAGGAAGGTAATCTGGGACTTATTAAAGCCGTTGAAAAATTTGATTACAAGAAAGGTTATAAGTTTAGTACCTATGCTACATGGTGGATCCGCCAGGCTATAACAAGAGCTATAGCTGATCAGGCAAGGACAATACGTATACCTGTTCATATGGTTGAAACAATCAATAAATTCGTAAGGGTTCAGC
>JALERT010000228.1 GCA_022764445.1 Lachnospiraceae bacterium
TGCATCAAGAAGTGCCTGCTTAAGAGGTGCTCCCGGCATTTCTGCGAGTACATATGATAAAACATCAAATGCCCTGCATATATTCTGATCTAGTGTTACATCCATCGCAACGGCATATGCGTAATATGTTTTTTCTGAACAGTCTGCATCTGATGCTACAGCATAACTGTCTGAAATAACCTTCATTTTATCAAATGGCTTTTGTAGCTTTATCTCAGAGTCTATCTCTATAGCAGGGAATGAACTAAGATAATTTTCATCCATCCAGTTAAGCTTCTGCTCTATATCAAAATCACCATAAAGATAGATATAACTATTTACCGGATGATAATATTTTCTATGAAAATCAAGGTATTCTTCATAAGAAAGATCAGGTATATGCTCCGGATCTCCACCTGATTCCTGACTATATGCATTGTCCGGAAAAAGACCAGACATTACAAGTCTTTCAAGTACGCTTTCCTCTGAAGAATATGCTCCCTTCATTTCATTATATACAACACCATTGTACACAATAGGAGAATCCTTATCCTCCAGTTCATAATGCCAGCCTTCCTGCTTAAATATCTCCTCATACTTATATATATTTGGGTAAAATACTGCATCCATGTAGACATGCATGAGATTGTCAAAGTCTTTATCATTACAACTTGCGACAGGGTAAAGAGTCTTATCGGGATAAGTAGTTGCGTTAAGGTATGTGTTAAGTGACCCCTTTACAAGCTCAACAAAAGGATCTTTTGCAGGAAAGTTTTTTGAACCACATAAAACAGTATGTTCAATGATGTGAGGTACACCTGACTGATCTTTTGGAGGTGTACGAAAACCTATACTAAAGACCTTATTGTCATCTTCATTGCTGAGCATAAGTACTCTTGCCCCGCTTAATTTGTGTCTGAGAGTAAGTACGAAACTATCAACTTCTTTTACATACTCTGATTTTTCCAACTTATATGTTGATGGAATATTTACTTCCTGTATTGATTTTATACTTTTTGCCATTATTTGCCTCCATTTTTTCTAATTATGTTCTCTCTGCGTATTTCTTTCCCCTGCTTTTCATCTATTCCCGAGAGAACATTTTAAGTTACTGTAGCACCGTAGGTGTGTACAGTAACCATTTTAAGGGACACATCACGCCCCTTAAATATTTTCTACATTATTAAATTCTTTAAGATAACGGATAAAATGTTCTTCCGATAAAGGTTTAGAATAATAATATCCCTGTAAGAAATCCCCACACATCCTGTCAAGCAGCCTGATGTGTTCTTCTGTTTCTATTCCTTCTGCAATGATTAGCTTTCCTTCAGACTTTATCATTGGCATAAGTTCATTAAGCAGTTCATTGTCACCTTTTGCATATGACCACACAAGGCTCTTATCGATTTTAACAAAATCAATAGGCAGATATGTCAGGCTTGTTAAATTTGAAAAACCTGTTCCAAAATCATCAAGTGCAATCTTTGCACCGGCTTCTTTGAGCTTTCTAAGAGTATATATTACATTTTTATTATTGGTCAATTCGCTTTCCGTTATCTCAAAGTGAAAACGATTCACCGGTATATTAAACTCTTTTGCAATTTCACAAAGCTGTCCTGCAAGCTTCCTGTCATTGCAGTGAACCGGCGACAGGTTGACATTGATATCTTCTATGCCAAGCTCAAATATATTATTCCTTACTGCAAAATCACATGCCTTTCTGAACATCTGTATACTAAGCTGCTCTATCGTATGATTTTTCTCAGCTATGTGAATAAAATACTCAGGATTAATATATTTTTTGTCTTCATCCTTTAATCGTGATAAAACTTCAAGAGATGTAATCTTATTTTTCTTGAGAGAGTAAATAGGCTGGAAATTTATCTCAAGTGTATTATCCATAATCGCCTTTTCAATCATATGCGCTGTCATACTGCGCCTTGCAAAAATCTCAAGTGTTTCGTCATGAAGATGGATAAGCTCATTTGCCTTGTGGTGTCCCTTATGATCTGATCTCGCGTAATGTATTCTCTGCATAATCTCATCATAATTTTCAGAATCATCAGGATAAGTAACCTTATAGTAACTGTATTCATGAGACACTGCTTCTCTGTGAACAATCCACTGCGAAGGCATTATATTAACAATTCCCTTATAAGCATTTTCAACCTGTTCTTCACTATCCATGATTACGGCAAAGGTTGAACTTCCTATATGATAAATAGAATTATCTCCACATTCCATTTCAATTATTTCTGCCATATTACTCTGAATCTGCTGAAGTGTCTTGTCTTCAAACAATCTGCTGATGGCATTATAATTTTTCACCCTGATTATCAGGCATGATGTAGGAATATTATAATCTATTCTCTCTTTTAATACATGTTTAAATCCATGCATATTAAATTTACCGGTTCTTATATCAACATAATAATCAGGATCATGTATGAATATATACACAATAAACAGACAAAGAGCTCCCGCAACTAAAAAAGGTTCAGTAGAATAGCTTTTATTGATATCAGGAACTACATATGAATGTAATAGCATTATATCTATAAATAAGATAAGTATACCTTGTTTTATTTTTAACTCTTTCCAGAATTTTATCATATATACACTTACTGCAATTATATATACAACGTAGTACATTGTAATGCATTTTCCTAGCATACCTGTACAATACTTTCCTTTATCATTATAATAGAAAACCATCCTTGAAACAGGTGTCAAAGCTATAGAAATTATGCAGACTGCAGGTATTACCAGCTGAACAACCGTTCTAAACAGCTTCATCTTATTATAATGTATAAGTGACATTGCATATATTCCATACAAAGCCAGTACTACCACACTTGATATATTTGCAATGATAGCAGATATATATTTTATACTTATGGCACAATTTAATTTATCAATCATGCCATATGCAATAGTTAAGCATGTTGCAATAAAAACAGAATATACCAGATACTTGAAATTTTTATTTTCAATTGTTGGGAGTGCTTTTTTATAATACAACAGAGCAATGATTAAAATATCAAATCCCACTGCCGCAATTTCATAATTAATACTATTAAATAACATCAGAGATTCCTCCCTTCCTTAAGAGAAAATCTCTTAATTCGTCTTCCGTCATATATTCTTCTAAATCACTTTTCTGAACATATCTTACTCCCTGTTCTTTAGCTTTATATAATGCGTTTTCATCACCTAAACCATCAAATGACACCAGCCAGTCATTACGTTTAAGCATTTTTATGATATATTCAAGCTGTCTTGTTTTTCCATGATAAAATAACGCAACAAGCTCATGACTTATTTTAACTTCATCAAAAGGCATATTTACGATATCATTAAGATTACATGAGTCCATACCAAAATTATCCCAGCTGACTTTTATACCGTATCCTCTAAGATACTCTATGCTATGCTGCATAATTTCGTCTGAAATTGATGAATCTATCATAAGTTCAAATACTATCCTTTCAGGTGATATTTCATAATCGCGAATCATGGAAACATACTCATTGCATATATTCTCAGAAACAATGTGATATGGCGAAACATTAATGCTTATATATTCTATTCCATTTTCAAAGAGTTTCAAGTCGGATGCTAACTGTAATGCACTTTTTAAAAATACCATATTGGCATCTTTACCACATCCTATTTCTCTTGAAAGAGACCAGAACTCTTCTACCGGAAGATTATAACCATCTTCCAGTATTATTCTTGGTTTTATCTCAACTCTTGTAAACTTTCCGTTCTCTTTAAGATCAAAAACCGGCATACTATCCACTTCAATTTTCCCTGTGCCAATTGCCTCATTAATTTTTCTTATCGCACTTAGTTCTCTTTTTATTGTTTCACGTACACTTCCCTCATATGTAAGCATAATTTTGTCATTATTGGTATCAACAGCCATCTTTTTCATACTGATAATTATACGTGAATAATCTGCAAAGTCATAGCCTGCATCTTCTCCGTCCGCAACAAAATATCTATAAAAAAGACTTACATTTTTATCATTTATTCTTATCATACCTGGAAGCTTTTCCCTTACTTCACGATACACTTCTTCTACATTTTTAGAATCAGTCATTATCATATACTCATCAGAGTGAATATGATATACATTGTGTCTGCCGCCAATTTTACGTAAAATCTCTCCGATACGCTCTTGTATCATATTTACCTCATCTTCGATACAGTAATCAGAGATACTTTCTATATTGCATAAACATATACCGAGACAGCAGAATTTTTTATGATATATCATTCTTTCTTTAACGACTTTATCAAATCCTACAAGAGAAAAGCATCCACTTGAATGAACCATATAAGATTCTGAATTATGCATTGTCAGATATAAGACAGTAATAAGAAGCGTTACACCATAGTATGTAATCAGGTATCTGTTTATCATGGTAAACTGAACGAATATACATACTCCAAGTATAATAGCACCGGAATAAAGAAGTGCCCTGACTTTCAGCGAGAAATTTTGTCTGTTGGTAAATACTGTATAGATCCCACTTAAGACATAGAATATAATACATATTACATACAGCCATGTATACTTTCCGTAATGAAAAACCCCATCATTATCAAACCAGAAAAATATATGAGTATAATTGTTGGTAAGAACAAGAAACGTTGTTATAATAACCGGTGCAGTGAAAATTATAAACTTTTTCTGCTTTATTATACATAAATCATCTGTATACGAAATATAATATATATTAAATAATACCATTAATATAATAGCACTTATATATGCTATATCTGCAAATACGATATTAAATATCGTAAAGTCTCCATTGAAATGGCGATTGACAGCCCTTTCAGTAAAATCAATAAGAAGTATTAAAATCGTTGCATATTGTATACATCCATATATAAAATTTTTATATAAAAACAACCAATTATTCTTTGAAAAAGTAACTGCCAGAATTATCAGCAGTGCAAATGACATAACCTCATATGCATATATATAATCCATAGTATTCCTCACACAATATTAATATTTTATTACACAGTTACAATTCATACCTATATCATTACACAATCAGATACTGAATCTTGTATATTTATTCTTACCTGATTTTTTAGACTCGTAAAGAGCCATATCCGCATTCTTGTAAAGGCTCTGAAAATCTGTTCCATCATTTGGTGACACAGATATACCGATACTGCTGCTTATATCAACTCTTGATGCACCATCCGTGTAACTTCTTAAATTTGCTTTTCTTATCTCTTCAGCTTTTTTAATAATGTACTGTGAAAGGCTTTCTTCATCAAAAGAATCATATATGGCACATACTGCAAACTCATCACCGCCAAGTCTTCCCACAACAGCGTTTGTCTTGAAAATCTCAGATAACACATTTGCAGTGTCACATATAGCTTTATCTCCATATATATGACCGAGCGTATCATTGACATTTTTAAAGTTGTCCAAATCAACCATGAAGAAAATGTAGTATCTGTCAGTCTTTCTGTCTTCCAAAAGTTTTGTAATCTTTTCTTCCATCGTTTTCTTATTGAAGACACCTGTAAGAAGGTCATTTTCTGCTCTTTGAACAAGATTCTTTTCTTCTGCTATCTGCTTATCAGCATCCGTTAATTTTCCAACGAATGATATATTATTGCCTTCTTTATCCTTTATAACTGTACCCGTAATTTTATACCATTCATACCATGCATACTCCCCATTAAGATTTTTAATACGTAATTCTGACGAAAAGAGTGTTTCGTCGCTTTCAAAGAATTTACGAAGTCTGCTTCTTATTGATATGTCATCCTCATGAACATAGTCAAATACATCATAGACACACTCACCGAGAAATCTCTTTTTATCAGTAACAGGGAATTTACCATATGATAAGAATATTGAAAAGCTCTTAGGATTAAAATTATATTCAAACAATATGGCTCCTTCTACTTTTACGAGTGCTTCTATCTTGTCTATTAAAGCTCTGTCTTTGTATCTGCTATTTACCAGAAATACTATAGAACCTATTATCAATACAAAATCTGCAAAAAGTAAAATGAATAAGATTATATTCTTCACGGACATAACTTTTCCTGAACTATTTGCAGAAGCTTCATTGATATCAGAAACAACGTACCATTTATTGGTTTTAATAACCTGGCCTACCATAATGTTGGTTTTGCCTGATTTTTTATATCTGACTTCAAAATCATGGCCATTTTTGATTATTTCCTTCATCATATATGCATCTTTACAGTCGCCCAGCAATTCTACACTTTTAACGAAGCTGAAGTAATTTGAGTTGGAACTGCCCGCCTTTCCAAAGAAATTTCCGCTTCCACATATGTAATTACCACTCAAATCTATTACACACATGCCTACCGCATCATTCATAACATTCATGTCAAAGAGGTTGTTTAACTTACTCTGAAGTACGGAACCTATAAGTACTCCCTTAACTTTCCCTTTATTCATAACAGGTGCAAACATGCTGATCTGCCATCTGTTGTCACTATCGACGCTCACACCATCATCAATAGATGCTTTTCCCTTCATAGCATTTATAAAAGCAGGATTTTCGGCAAATTGCGAATACATGCTTTTTCCATATCTTCTTATACCTTTATTGTCAACAAATGATATTTCTGAAAAGTAACCGCTGTTTACCATAAGTCTTTTTGATAATTCTTTACTGTCATTTACATCTACATCTTCTACACAATTTGCTATAATTTTAAGATTATCCAGTGCATCACTGAATAAATTATCAACATAATTTTTATTGACATCAGAGCTATAATTTGCTTTACTTGCTGCCTCACTTTGCAAACGCTTATTTATACTTTTAAACATAACTGCCATACTACTACCTATTATAACAAGTGATACAGCAATAAAAATGTAATATAACACAGAATTATTTTTTCTCATTTCTTTTCAACTCCTTAACCTGGTATTGTGAACAATCAAAGTATTGCTCTTCTGTATATAATCCGTTCAATATCATGGAACACTTTTCCCACTACTATTTGTAAATTATAACACATTTTAGGTTATTATGCACGTTTTTATTGATGTATTCCATAAATAATTATGCACTTTTATATATAGAAGGTAACAATCCTTCTTCACTTTCCTAAGCATCTAGTTTATGAGGACTTTTCTATATTGTAAAAAAGAAGACCCCATTTAAATTCGGGATCTTCTTATTATATTGGACACGGCATGGACAGTATGTGTCAGGCTAATGTGCAAACATTAACCATTAATTTGCCGCTGCGTTTATTTCGTGTATATAGTCGTATATATGACTACCTGCTTCCTCACCATACTTTTCTATTATCTTAACTATGGCACTTCCGACGATGGCTCCGTCGGCTACCGACATGTACTTTTCAACCTGTTCTCTTTTATTAATTCCAAATCCTACAGCCACAGGAACATCTGTTACGCTTCTTATATTTTTAACGATACTTTCTATGTCAGTTGTAATCTCATTTCTTACTCCTGTTACACCCATTGATGATACAAGATAAATAAATCCTTCTGCTTCTTTGGCAATCATCTGTATCCTCTTTTCTGATGTTGGTGCAATGAGTGATATTACTTTGATACCATATTTTGAGGCTATAGGCTGAAGTTCACCTTTTTCTTCAAAAGGCACATCAGGAAGGATAACTCCGTCGATGTCTACCTCCTGACATTTTGCGAAGAACTTTTCATAACCGTATTTATAAAGTGTATTGACATATCCCATAAATACAAGCGGAATCTGTGTCTTTGTGCGAAGTGATTTTACCATTTCAAATATTTTATCTGTTGTACAGCCTGCTGAAAGCGATCTTATATTGGCATTCTGTATAACAGGTCCTTCTGCTATAGGATCAGAAAATGGTATGCCAAGCTCTACAATAGATGCTCCTGCTCTTTCCATTTCAAGCACGAATTCTTCTGTCTTGTCAAGTGTTGGATCTCCTGCTGTGATAAATCCTATAAATGCTTTTTTATTGTCAAATGCTTTTTCTATTCTATTCATGTAAATCAATCCCCCTATATCTTGCTATGGCTGCAACATCCTTGTCTCCTCTTCCTGACAGACAGCAGATAATTATCTGGTCTTTTCTCATCGTAGGTGCTATCTTCATTACGTGGGCAACTGCATGAGAGCTCTCTATAGCCGCTATAATTCCTTCTTCCTTTGCTATATATTCAAAAGCATTAACAGCTTCATCATCTGTTACCGGAACATACTGTGCTCTTCCTATATCTTTGAGATGTGCGTGCTCCGGTCCCACCCCCGGATAATCAAGACCTGCTGATATTGAATAAACAGGTGCTATCTGGCCATACTCATCCTGACAGAAGTATGATTTCATACCATGGAATATACCTTCTGAACCAACAGCCATAGTAGCGGCAGTTCTGTCTGTATCGACACCTTTTCCTGCTGCCTCACATCCTATAAGCTGTACACTTTCGTCATTGATAAATTCATAAAACATCCCCATGGAATTACTTCCACCACCTACACATGCCATTACTACATCAGGAAGTTTTCCTTCTTTTTCAAGTATCTGTGCTCTTGCTTCTCTGCTTATGACACTCTGAAAATCTCTTACTATCATAGGGAATGGATGAGGTCCCATAACTGAGCCGAGTACATAGAGTGTATCATCAACCCTGCTTACCCACTCTCTCATACATTCATTAACAGCATCCTTAAGTGTCCTTGTTCCTGTCGTAACAGGATGAACCTTTGCTCCAAGAAGCTCCATTCGGTAAACATTGAGTGCCTGACGTATTGTATCTTCTTCTCCCATGTATATCTCACACTCAAGTCCAAGAAGGGCCGCCGCCGTAGCTGTAGCAACACCATGCTGACCTGCCCCTGTCTCTGCAATTATCCTTGTCTTACCCATCTTCTTAGCAAGAAGTGCCTGACCAAGTACATTATTTATCTTATGTGAGCCTGTATGATTAAGATCTTCTCTTTTAAAATAAATCTTAGCACCACCAAGATCCTTTGTCATCTTTTCTGCATAATAAAGAAGGGAAGGTCTGCCTGCATACTCCTTAAGAAGAGTATCTAGTTCATTAATAAATTCAGGATCTTTCTTATAATGCTCATATGCATTCTCCAGTTTTTCCAGTTCATTCATAAGTGTCTCAGGAACATACTGACCACCATGAATACCATATCTGCCTTTACTCATATCAATTTCCTCCATCAATTCTGTATTTTTCGCTTTGCGTTTTTCATTTTATATTATTCTTAGAAACAAAAAGTCCCTGACTGTAGTCATAACAACTACAATCAAGGACGATTAATCATTATAATTTATCGCGGTACCACCTTGATTTATGGATTACCCACACGCTCTGCGAAATACTAACATATTCCCGGCAACTAACGTATGCCCTACGTCATAGAATACTCAGGTTCAAAAGAACAATAATAACGAACCCTTTGACTATGCCCTCAGTGGTCCATTTAGCGAACTGCATCTCTGCAGGGTTTCCAGCATCCCCCGCTCTCTGTAAGCGCATCTTTCGCTTTTATCTCCACATCAACGGTTTAATTATTTTCAATTATGTCTTATTATACTCCGGTTATTGATTTTGTCAATGCACTAACCGTTTTAACTTTTCTTTTTTGTATTGAATGATATTCATGCATTATACATTGTCAAGTCTTTCAATAAGATCTTTAACCTTTGTAAATACATTATTAACCTCTTTCATCTTGCCTACCGCTACTTCAGCTGTTGTAGCCCCTTCTTCTGAAGCAGCTGAAATCTCTTCGCTCGTAGCTGACAGATGGCTTATATTGTCTGATATAACACTTGTAGACTGTACTATCTCTTTCATAAACTTCTCTGTTGTTTCTATAGTTTCTATCAGCTCAATTACTTCTTTTTCCATTATATCAAACTTATTCTTAGTGTCATCTATCATAACATTCTGCTGTTCTATAGACTGACTTGATACTTCTATACTACTGCTGACTATCTTAACATCATCTACAAGCTGATTGATAATATATGTTATCTTGTTGGTTGCATCTTTTGTTTCTTCTGACAACATACGGATTTCTTCTGCAACAACAGCAAAGCCTCTACCTGCTTCTCCTGCTCTGGCTGCTTCTATAGATGCATTAAGTGCGAGAAGGTTGGTCTGGCTTGATATGGAAAGTATACTTCCTACTATATCCTCAACCTCTTCAACCTTAAGAGCAAGTCTCTTAGTTGCAGCAACTGTACTTTCATTATTTTCATCGACTGTATTAGCCTGCTTCTTAAGTTCCTCTACAACTACTGCACCATCACTTACCAAAGCTTTTGCCTTATCCGAAACTTCAATCATTTCTGCTGTCTTCTTCTCAGCGTTTGTAGTAGCAAGATTAATCTCACCACACATCTCTGCCTGCTTCTGAATTGCTTCTGCTGTGCTTTCAGTGCTTTCAGCTATATTGCTCATCGAAGTATCATTAAGATTAACTGATTCTTCAAGAACATCAACAGCATCCTGAGCTATGTCAAACTGCTCTTTAAGACTCTTTGCAACATCCTTCATTACTTCATTTACTTCACGCTGTCTGTCAGATACTTCCTTTATCGCACTGACATTATCCTCAAAGAATATTTCCATAAGTCTTATTTCGTTATATGTTGCGACTACACATATAGCAATAATAAGACCTCCAACAATTACGCAGTAACCATCTATATTGCCACTTATGGCAAACCTTGCAACCTGTATAATATAAAGCACGATAAGGATTGCATTCTCCATTAATGCCATCTTTTTGTTAAGATATGACATAGCAACAAAAAATACAGGGATTCCAAATATAAACATTATCTGTGTATTGTTAAAAAGCATCAAAGCACCATATATCAGTATACTGCTTGTACACATTGCTATAGATCCTGCTTTAGTACCATTATCTTTAATAGTAACAAGTATAGCAATAATCATCGCTGACAAATAGAATATAATCTGAGTCACCATACGTAATGTAGGACCTGTTTTGATTATATTTGCCATTAATAAGATTATAAGAAATGTTGATAACACGAAAACTATCGGACAAACTGCCTTATGTACCTTCTTGTATTGTTTTTCCGTCATTTTTCTCCTCCTTTTATACATAAAAATATATCGATACAATTGTAATTAGTTATTGATATCAGACTTATTATACTATAAATTGCATTTTTTTACTACAATTTTGTATAATTTTATAATAAAATAGTAACAGTTCAGAAAGCTGCAACGCAGCGACTGACAGCAGTTCATAACTATATTATTTTATATATATAACAACTGCTGGCAGGTTTTATGAATGTAGTGAATGGAAGGCTAAGCATCCTTTGTTGATATGGCTTCAATAGCAACACTTCCACCACGTACAACTTCTATCCTGTTGATAAATGTCTTTTTGAAAAGCTCAATCATGTCATTATTCTTATCTTCCGTTTTAACGCATTGTACAATAACAGAGGATTTATCATAATCAATAATTTCAAGTGAGAATACTTTTGCCATACGGAATATCTCCGCTTTGTCTTTCTCAGAGCATTTATTTACGCGTATGTAAAGAAGTTCTTTTTTATGAATCGGTACATCTGAAAAATCTATAACCTTTATTACGACTACGTTACGGTTAAGCTGTTTTTTTATCTGCTCAAATGTAATATCATCACTTGTAAGACCTATAGTCATACGTGAAACTGTTGGATCTTCTGTCTCACCGACTGTAAGTGTATCAAGATTATATGATTTACCGGCAAGAAGACCTGATATCTTTGCAAGCACTCCAATCTGATTTTCAACATATAATGAAATCCATCTTTTCTTTAATTCCATATGCTACCTCCAAAATTATTCTTTTTCCACTGTGCTGATGATGTTTATGGCAAAATCATTTCACCCATTCATCATATTTTTCTTCTATCTCTAACAATCCATAATCATATCATTTAATGATTTACCTGTAGGAACCATTGGTGATACATTGGCTTCATGCTCTATGATACATTCGATTATAGTTGGGGCATCTTTATGTTCAAGAGCGTAATCAAATGCTTTTTTGGTATCTTCTTCATTAAATATACGAATTCCATATGCATCATAGCTTTCTGCAAGCTTAACGAAATCAGGTGTATATTTAGGACAGCATTTATCCTTATTCTGACAGTCCCTTTCACAGCTTTTTCTATATTTAAGACATGTACTTGAATATCTTTTGTTGAAGAAAAGCTCCTGCCACTGTCTTACATTACCTAGATAACCATTATTGAATATTACAAGTATAAGCGGAAGTTCATATGCTACAGCCGTAGCAAGCTCCTGTATATTCATCTGCATTCCTCCATCTCCTGATATAGCTATAACAGGTCTGTCAGGATTGCCAATCTTAGCACCTATCGCAGCGGGGAAACCATACCCCATAGTTCCAAGACCACCTGAGGTAAGGAGCTGGCGGTTTGTTTCTATATCAAGATACTGTGTAGTCCAAAGCTGATTCTGTCCTACATCAGTTGTTACTATAGGCTTATCAAAGTTTTCATTGATGTATCTTATTACCTTCTCAGGTGTAAGACCTTTGTACTTATCCATATTAATAGGATAATCTTTCTTCCACTGCTGTGTCTTTTCAGACCATTTTGCAATGTTAAGAGGTGATGCATACTCTATGATTTTTTCAATAGCAAGCTTCGCATCTGCAACTATTGGTATATCAACAACTATGTTTTTTGAAATAGATGCAGGATCTACATCTATATGTATTATCTTTGCATTTTTGGCAAATTCGCTTATTTTTCCTGTTATTCTATCATTAAATCTTGTTCCTATAGAGAAAAGTACATCACATTCGCTTACCGCATTATTTGCCGCATAGCTTCCATGTATTCCTATATTGCCAAGGTACAAAGGATGATTACTTGGTATCGCCCCCTTACCCATTATAGTTGTAATTGCAGGGACTCCCGTAAGCTCTACAAGCTGCTTCATAACCTCATTGGCTCCTGACAGATTTACTCCGCCACCAAGGAGGAACAATGGTTTTTTAGCTTTTTTAAGGACGCTTACTGCTTTTTTAATCTGACCAATATGTACACCCTCATTTGGCTTATACCCTCTTATATTCACTTCATCAGGATATTCGTCTGTGCCAAGAGCCTGCTGTACATCTTTTGGGATATCTACAACGACAGGTCCCGGTCTTCCTGTACGCGCTATATAAAATGCTTCTTTTATGATACGCCCCAGATCTTCTCTCTTTCTAACAGTTACAGAATATTTACATATGCTATTGGTAATTCCTACTATATCAACCTCCTGAAATGCATCATTTCCCATAAGGTTCTGCGGAACCTGACCTGTAAAGCATACAAGTGGTACACTGTCATAATTGGCAGTTGCTATACCTGTTACAAGATTGGTTGCTCCAGGTCCGCTTGTAACAAGACAAACTCCTACCTTTCCTGTTGAACGTGCATATCCGTCTGCCGCGTGGATAAGAGCCTGCTCATGTCGTGGCAATATAACCTCGATATCATCCTGATCGTAAAGTGCATCAAATAAGTCAATTGCCTGACCTCCCGGATATCCAAAAAGGATATCTACGCCTTCTTCTTTTAACGCTTTTACAAATAATTCTGTTCCTTTTATCATAAACTTTATCCTCCTTTTTTAAAATGTACTCTTGGAATCTCTCTTGCACCTGCTTTTGCGTCTCGTCGCAGTGCGATTCTCGCGAAACGTTTTTTTACTCTATAGGACGAACTTTCCTATAACACCCAAAAAAGCCCTAAGCTGATATAATCAGCTTAGGGCGAATATTCCGCGGTACCACCTAATTTCAGAGATAACTCTGCACTCAATCAATACGCAGGTAATAAACACATGCAATATTACCTTTAATATCTTATCCCTGTAACGGTGGATTTCCGTTGAAGCCTACTTGGTAACATACCTTTGGGTCCAAAGCTCCGGGGCTACTTCCATATATCCGAAACGAAGATTTTCACCAGCCATCTTCTCTCTAAGCTTTCTGGAAATATGTACTCCTCCTCATCACAGCCTTTACTCATCTTCTAATGTACGAGCTATGTTACCACTATTTCTTATTCATGTCAAGAAACATTTTTTATTCATAAACATGTTTCTTTTTATTCTTTTTTGTTGTCTGTTTTTTCTTCATTGGATGTTTTGGATTCTTATCTGCCATATCTTTTCACCTCTTTTCCCAACGGGTGAACAGCATTTTTGGTTACCGTCCACACCTGTGGTGCTTACAGCAACACTCATCATCCTTCAATAGCAATATATTTCTTATTGTCTATCTCTTTATCTGCTTCCTTCTTTGGAACAGTTAATCTAAGTATACCATGCTTAAACTCAGCCTTGATATCTTCCTGTTTTACACCTTCACCTACATAGAAGCTTCTCTGACATGCACCGGCATACCTTTCTCTTCGTATATAACGGCCACTTTCTTTGTCTTTCTCTTCTTTATCCAGACCTTTTGCAGCACTAATTGTCAGATATCCGTTATCAAGTGATGCCTTAATTTCATCTTTACTAAATCCCGGAATATCAATTATCAGTTCATAACTGTCATCATGCTCTTTGACATCCGTCTTCATTATTCTTCCTGCTTTTTTCCCATATAACTTCTTTTCTACGTCTTTCATCTCCTTGTCAGAATAGAATGGAAAATCATTAAACCAGTCATCAAATAAATTTTCTCCAAAAATACTAGGCATTAACATAAGTCATCTCTCCTTTTTTATTCATATGCTTGTTTACC
Organism: Lachnospiraceae bacterium; assembly: GCA_022764445.1. GTDB lineage: Bacteria > Bacillota > Clostridia > Lachnospirales > Lachnospiraceae > Butyribacter. Next base: position 14,796 of record JALERT010000228.1, read on the forward strand.
TTGTTTCCTTGGAACTGGGATGCTTCAGGAAGTTATAGCACATTTTCTTTGTCCTATTTATCTTCCCTTCCTTTGTTCGTATTATGTTATATCACCACTTGTTAGCACTGTCAAGAGGCGAGTGCTAATTTTTTTTGTGAAAATTTTGTGAACTTATTTTATAAATTAATACCCCCCATTTGAAATGGGGGGTATTAACTAATCATCAGAAGGTTCAAGTATTATTTTCTTTGGTTTTTTATAATTTTCTTCGTCTTCTTTTAGATTATGGGTGACTATTTCAGTATCCCTATCAACATTTTCGTCGTTTTCCTCTTCAGTTTTTTCGTATGAATCGTCTTCAAGCTTCTCATATGAATCATTGTTAAGTTTCTCGTATGAGTCGTCTTCAATTTTCTCGTATGAGTCATCTTTAAGTTTCTCGTATGAATCGTCTTCAAGTTTCTCATACAAATCGTCTTCAAGCTTTTCATACGAATCGTTTACATTCTTTCCATCAGAAACATCGACCATACTACCATTATCATTTAATGCTGTATCATTTGATATTTCAGCGGATTTGTCCATATCTTTTTCTACTTGATTTTTTATATCCGGTATCTCCTTGGTGTCTCCTTCATCGCTGATAATATCTGATTCATTCTCCTCTTCAGCTTCAGTATCGTGAATTATATCCTCCGAATCAGAATATACATCATCAATATTAGAATCGTCACTGCTCTCTTCTATTTCGCCGCGTTGTCCGATAAACATCCTTAATATAAGCTTCACTATACCACCTGCATAGAGGGCACATATCGCAATGATTCCTACATAAAATGCATCCGGCATAATTTTTCTAAGCATAGACCACGAATTTACAATACGCGGAATAATGAGTATCGCTGCTGTAGGTATTCCAATATGTATGATACAATCAGCAATCACCTTTAATATACTTCGTTTATTCTTTGTAAGCTTAAACCATGCCCTAATAGTAAACATCGGAATAAATGCACATATCAGAACTAAAAGATATATTAAATCAACTTCTATATGAGGTATGAGATATTTATTGGCATCAATAGTCTCTGCCTTCTGTCCGATAAGAAGACATGCAACACCGGCTGAAATCTTTTCTGTAAGTTTATCACCGGCTACAATATCAGAAGAATCGAATAACATGGTAACTGCCACATCACTTGATGGTATTAATATCATTGATGAAGCGTATCCATTAATGGCACTAGTACAGTAATATACTTCTTCACCATCTTTATTGGTACGATTCCATCCCATTTTGTATGTGCTGTCAGTTCCAAATATGCTCTCACCACTTGTAATGCCATCTTCTTTTGAGAGCAGTTCCTTTATGCTATCGTATTCTAAAACTTTTCCACCAGCATTAAGATACATCTGAAGATATATTCCAAGATCTTTTACATCTGATACAATCCCCATAGATGGTGATTCTATCCAGCCGTCTGATACAGACATGCCTGAATGTTTTTTGACAGGCTGACCAAAGTAATCATTATGTCCTTCAATAAATTCCGAAGTGTCTGCATTAGCAGAATCAATTGTATATGTAGATTTCATCCCCAAAGGCTTAAATACTTTTTCACTCATATACTCTGAATATGACTTGCCTGTTACTTTTTCGATAACTCTTCCAAGAATATTATAGTTACCATTTGCATCTATAAACTTTCCACGATTATTTTCTGAAGAGAGTTCACCAAGATACTGCTCCGGTGTTATACCGCTTGTCTGATTAAGAAGTTCTTTAATGGTAACATCGCCGAGCTGACTGTACTCAGGTAGATATTCTACAACCTTTTTATCAGCCTCTACTATTCCGTTTTCACAAAGCTGCATGACAGCCATAGCTGTAAAATTCTTACTTAGTCCCCCGATTTCCATATCTGAAGTTGTTGTTGGGACATCACCAAACGATGCACTATAAACCTCTTGTCCCGAGGAAACTATAGACATTGACATACCCGGGATTTTTGCCGCTAGCATCTGCTTTACGACATATTCTTCTATTTTATCCTCATGATATTTTTTTGCATATACCGTACTTACTGAAACTCCAAGCAACATTAAAGCCATAATAAATGCCAATAATTTTTTCTTCATTGATATCTCCATTTCTATTATCCTATGTATATCTTATTCCATAAAATCGATTACACTTACAATGGTTATTTTAAAGCATAATCAATATTATTTTGAAACCATAATAATAAATTATATCAAAAAAGAGCTTCACAATCAACATTTTGTGAAGCTCTACGTGCTTATATTTCTATATACCCTCTAAATCGTAACTATGCTGCGATGCTAACAACATTTTCAAGTTCACTGATTACTTTATCAGCTTCCTTGTTGTCGCAATTTCCTGTCATCCACATACTATTGCTTAAGTCCATTGTCATAATACCAAGAAGGGACTTGGCATCTACACAATAACTTCCACAGTATAAATCAAAATCTGAATCATACTTTGATAGAATCTGGACAAACTTGCTAACATCCTCAACACTGTCAAACTTTACTTTAATTTTACCCATATTACACTCACTCCTTATAATGACTGTACAGCAAGTTTCAAAAAGCATCTATATGAAAGCTAATATCCTTCCCCTTAGATATTAACTTTCGATAATATACCACAGCAAAGTTTGATTATGTATACAATTTTTAATATATTTTACACGATTTCTACCAAAACACTATTCATTTTTACATTTTCTATACATTTTCCTGTATTTAGCAGGTGTAATTCCATTTCTTCTCTGAAAGTAAGCACTAAATCTGCTTTGTGAACTAAATGCACAAAAAGAGCTGATTTCCTGAAGAGAATAGTCAGTATATTTCAGAAGATATTCACTACTTTTAATCTTTTCATCAATTATATACTGTTTTAACGTTATCCCTTCACTCTGGCTGAACTGTTCAGATAGATAATTAGGTGATACCCCGATGCTTTTGGCAATATCACGTACACGTATATTTTCATGCATATGCCTGAATACATAGTCTTTGACCTGAAGCATCAGTGGATTAAGGCTTCCATGCCTGTTAAGACTGTTTACCTCTCTGGCATAGTCAAACTCAGCCTCCCTTGCCACACGTTCTACTTTTAGCGGATCATCCAGTTCTTCTTCAATATATTTTATATATGTATCCGACATGGCAAATGCCATCTCCGGCTGAAGGCCACCCTCTATCGCACATCTTGCAGCACTTCCTATAACATATACAGCAATATTTTTTATATTTCTAAGCTGATCTGATGCTACAGTTCCTACTTCACCTGAATAGACCTCATCAATATTTGCCTTAAGAGTATCTAAATCTCCACGCCTTATACTGTCATGCTCCCTTAGCTCCTGTGCATACGGATTGTGTGTTCTTCCTTCTTCATGATACCTGAATATTTCTTTTGTCATAAATTCTTCAAGAGGCGTTTCAAGTAATACATTCTTAAATAATACATCTGTCTTGCTTATCTCTTTACCTGTTATTATCTTCCATGCTATGCATGCAGAGGATATATAAACATCCCTTTCACAGAACGGAATATGGACATCATTACGTTCAATCGCTTTATATATACACACTTCACCAAAGACAATATATTTTTTATCTACTAAAGACATCATTGCACAGAATGCCACCCCGTCTTCATCTACATATAAGTATGGCATTTCACTATCTGCTTTACCAACAAATCTTTCTGAGTCAATGATTCTGTCATCTTCTACACTTTCAAGTGCTGTTTCATATCTTCCCTCTTCATCATATATCATCACAGGTGCATGTATAAGCGGAATAATATGCGACAATATGTACTTATCAACCATATAAGTCTCCTTTCGCCCATATTGATTAGGATATCTATTACCCCCAAAAAGAGTTATTGAGACACCAATCTAATATATAAAGCTGACTGAATCTGTGCCGAAACAAATTAATCTTTATGATAAAAATGTGCCGCCTGCAAGCGACACATTTATCTTAAATATAGTATACCTAACTTTTTATGTATAACTCACCTATGCAAGGGCAGCTGTTATTATAGCCATTGAATATACCTCTGAGGCATTACATCCTCTTGATAAATCATTGACAGGTGCATTAAGTCCGAGAAGAATAGGACCATACGCTTCAAAGTTACCCATACGCTGTGCAATCTTATATCCAATATTGCCTGCATTTATATCAGGGAATATGAATGTATTGGCATGACCTGCTACCTTTGACTCAGGGCACTTTGTACGTGCAACACGAGGAGATACGGCTGCGTCAAACTGGAGTTCTCCTTCTATAGGAAGATCCGGATACTTCACCTTAGCTTTCATAGCTGCATTACGCATCTTATCAACATCCTCACCTGCTCCTGAACCCATAGTTGAATAGCTAAGGAATGCAACCTGAGGATCTACACCGAATATCTTAGCACACTCTGCGGCTTCGCCTGCTATCTCAACAAGCTCATCCTCAGTCGGTTTGATGTTAATTGCACAATCAGCCATTGCTATAACTTCATTGTCACCTGTAGCTCTTGGACGTACAAGTATAAATACTGATGAAACTATACTATTTCCCGGCTTAGTCTTAATTAACTGAAGTGCCGGTCTTACTGTATCTGCTGTTGAATATGTAGCACCACCTAATAAAGCATCTGCAATTCCCATCTTTACAAGCATTGTACCAAAATAATTTGACTGGCTTAGAATCTTTGCTGCCTGTTCCGGAGTAACACCTTTTTTCTTACGCAGCTCACAAAAACATTCTATCATCTTATCCATATCTTCATATTTTTCAGGATCTATAATCTCAGCACCTCTGATATTGAAACCACAATCTTCTGCTGCAGCAAAAATCTTATCTTCATTGCCGATAAGTATCGGATGTAAAAAGCTGCTGGCAAGCAAACGTGATGAAGCCTCCAGGATACGTGGGTCTTCTCCCTCTGTGAATACTATTTTCTTAGGATTTTTCTTTAATATGCTTATTAACTGACCAAATCCAAACACACAATCATCTCCATTCTTTCTATTCTTTGTGTATTGTCTAATATATTTATAAGAATGTCAATATCAAGATTGATAATTAGTAAAATTTTTTTAATAAGGTTACAGTTCACACTATAAAGCTGCGAAGCAACGACTGACAATATTGCAAATATTGGCAGGTTTTATGAATGTAGGAATGTTAGGTGTGAACTGTAACTTTATGAATGTAGGAAATGTTAGGTGTGAACTGTAATATTTTATTTACTTAATCATAAAAATACCTTATTATATATATCATAATCTGTATGGATATAGTGTGACTTGCAACAATATACTAACAAATCAGTTTATTATCATCCATATCAGGTATAACTTGATATAAAGGAAGTATTTATTATGTCACAAGTTGATAATTCTGTTCTTACATCCGAACAAAAAGATATGATATTTGAAAATATGAGTGATGGTATCATGACTATTGATAAAGATGGAAATATCACATATTACAACAGTGCATGTAAGAAAATATTCAATATAGATACAGATATAATTGGCGAATCCTTTGCTGATAATTTTATGACAAACAGGAAAAACAGAGCTTTCAATAAGTTTTTTTCAAACCGCTTTGATAATCGCGAGATATCTGAAAGAAAGACTTTAAAATATATATCTGAAAATAAGGTTCATTACTTTGATATAAATGTAAGCCTTGTAAAAAAAGAAGAAGACATCGAAACTGATGACGATACCTTCAATGGAATGCTTATTCTTATCGAAGATATAACCGACAGAATATCACTCCGTCATCACGAACATGACTGTGCATATATATTTGCCGGTCTGATTATATGCATAACCATTTATCTGACTATGTGGTGTCTCTTAAAGTTTACGCTTAACATTTATCTAAAGACTTCTACTTATACTAAAATTATAGAAGGAATATCCTTTATACTCTTTCTGGAGATCATTTTCTTTACAAGATTTTCTCTAAAAGATATAGGACTTATCCCAAACTTTAAAAGGTGGAAAAAAAATCTTATTGAGACACTTATAACCGGATCAATAACATGTGCTTTACTTCTTCTAAGCAAGCTGATACTTTCATGGTGCGGCTATCAGATAAAGGCCTACTACATAGGTGGTTCAACACACGGCGCATATGTTTATATATTTACGGCATTTATACAGGAATTCCTTGCAAGAGGCGTTATGCAGACAAGCGTTAAGTCTATTATGAAGGTTAAGTACCAGAAATTTTTCTCCATACTTCTCACTTCTATGCTTTTCTCACTAATGCATATGCCATTTGGATTCTACTTCATGATAGGTGCTTTCCTTTTAAGTCTTGCTCTGAGCTATATATATGAAAGACAGCAGGATATATGGGGATGCGCGATATTGCACTGGGCATGCGGATATCTTGCAATGTGTCTTTTCTTCTAGATTTTAAAAAGGTCAGCTGAGATAATTTCAACTGACCTTTTATAGATTCTCTTATTCATAAAAAACAATCTTAAACATACTAATGTCTGCTTTACGACTCACACCTAACATGACTGGCATGAACTATGCGATTTTTTCTATATTGACATTCGCAATGTCATCATAATAATCAATATAATTTTCATAAACTGCAGAATCTTCATAACATACAATAACAAGATTACCTACACCTTCTAAGTTATTATCGTCATCAACTGTAAAATAAATACCTCCAACAGCCCATTTTTCCATAGTGGTTTTTTTACCCATGAAAATAATTTTTTCAAGTGATGTACAATATGAAAAAGCAAAACTTGTTACTTGTGAAACATTCTCCGGAATAATAATTTCTTTTAAACTTACACAATTATAAAAAGTATAATTATTGATTATTTTTAAAGTATCCGGTAATTTTATTTTACTCAAAGCTTCACATGAATAGAATGAACGTTCTTCAATAGTACTTAATGTTTCAGGAAGATTAATTTCCTCCAGTGATGTACAGTATCCAAAAGAATATTTCTCTAATTTCTTAACACTTGAAGGTATTGTTATTGTTTTCAACCCGGAACATCTGCAAAAGGCGTATTCTCCTATTGTCTTAACATTATCTGGAATGTCCACATTATCTAAACTTATGCATCCATAAAATAAACCATTTGCAATCTTAGCATTATCATTTTCCGGAAGCTTTACACTCGTAAGTTTTTGACATCCCTGAAAAATGTATCCTCCTAAAGAGGTTACACTATCAGGAATTGTTATACTCACTATACCTGAATCTGCAAATGCATTGACTTCAATCTTCTCTAAACCATTATTTAAATTTACATTTGTAAGTTTATCATTATCGGAGAATGTTCCCCTACCAATTATCTTAAGTGAAGAAGGGCATGTAATACTTTTTAATTTAGGACAATTTGCAAAAGAATATGAACCTGTTTCCTTCAGATTATTCTGAAAAACAACAGAATCCAGCTTTTCACAATTCATAAATGCTTTTTCATCAATTTTTCTTAAATTCTTAGGAAGCTTAATCTTTGTTAAAGAACTACACTCACCAAAGGCATACTTTCCAATCTCAGTAATTGTATCAGCAAATTTTATCTGCTTTAATTTATGGCATTTGTAAAATGCCTGCTCTCCTATATATGTAACTTTTCCTTTAAAGGAAACAGTCTGTACATATTTATTATTTTTAAAGGCATCATTTCCAATAATTTTTACATTTTTGGGTATTACAACATTCTTACTGTTGCCAAAATATCTTAAAAGAAGACCATTATTTGTTGTAGCAAACTTCTTTTTAGTAGCATCCTTAATCCATTGTGTTTTTCCAAAACTACTAAATCTGATATTTAATTTTGCCGGAATCGAAATTTTCCTAAGCTTTGAACACATATAAAATGCTTCTTTTTCTATTTTTGTTATATTAGACGGAATAACAACTCTTTCAAGACTTACACAATTATCAAAACATCTGTATGGTATAGTTTTTAAGCCTTTTGAAATACTTAAATTTTTAAGACTATAACACTTTTCAAATGCCTGGCTGCCTAATTTTTTTACACTATTTGCCATTTTAAACCTGTTTTTTCAAATGCACGTCTACCAATTGAACTAACATTTTTTAATGATGATACTGACTTAAGTTCTCTACATCCTGAAAACATTAAATCTGAAAGCTCATTTATATTTTTTGATAAAGATACTTTCTGAAGTTTTTTACATTTTGCAAATACACCTGTTCCAAAATAAGGACTACCGGTTATTGTTACTTTTGTAAGACTGTTACAGCGTGCGAAACTATAATCACCTATTTCTTTTACAGTCTTTCCTACAGTAATGTTTTTCAGACTGCTTCCACGAAAAGCTAAGTTTCCTATCTCTCTGAGTTTCTTTGACATTTTAACTTTTGATAATGATTTACAGTTTCTAAATGCACTATTTCCTATTTTGGTAATTGCATTTCCCATAGATACATTTTTTAATTTAGTACAATTATAAAATGTCCCCGGTGCAATCGTGGTAAGCTTTGATGGTAAAGTAATACTTGTAAGTCCCGAATTTCTAAATGCATACTTCTCAATAGATACAATATTTTTAGGAAAAGAGATTTTCCTTAAATTTTTACAATCTTTAAATGCATTGTACTTTATTATTATAACTTTTTTACCAATCTTTGCACTTGACAAACTTTTGCAATTCTGAAATGCTTTTTGATTAATCTGTTTTACTTTCTCTGGAATTGTTATATTTTTAAGTGAAACACATCCCTTAAAAACAGAAGTTCTAATAAGAGTCAGCTTATTATTTTTATTAAAGTTCACATTACGAAGTCTGCTGCATCCATTAAATGCACCTACCCCAATATCTGAAAGATTTTTTGGAATACTTGCATATCTTAATTGACTGCATCCTAAAATGCGAGATTGTCTATCTTACGCAATTTTTTTGAAAAATGTATATAAGATAATGATTTACATCCTGAAAATGCTTTTACATTGATGACAGCTATATTATCTTTACAATTTACATTCTTAAGACTTGTACAATCCTTAAATGCCTGTGCACCTATTTCAGTCACCTTACCTGGAATATTTACATATTTGAGCTTTTTATTTCCCTCAAACGCACTTGCACCTATCTTTTTTACACTAGACGGCAGAGTAACGCTTGATGAATTTCCTTTATACTCAACCAAAACACCTTTGCTTCACATGAATAAAAGCATCGTGCATAATAAACATACATTCTTAATTTTTTTCATTGAATCCCCTCCATAATTATACACGTTAACAGTTACTGATATTTTCAATAAAAATATCAGGATTCCCACCACAAGGATTTTCGTTACTGTAACACTATAGCTGTGTAAAGTAACGCATCTTTAGCCTTGCAATATCTGGTAGAAAATCCTGAATATTTAATTGATATTTTAACTAAATAAGCTCTGCAATATCATATATAAGACGTTCTGTCTTATCCCATCCAAGACATGGATCTGTTATTGACTTACCATAGCAACCACCACCGATTTTCTGATTACCATCTTCAAGGTAACTCTCTATCATGAATCCCTTAACCATCTTACGTATATCATCAGACAGTTTACAGCTGTGAAGAACTTCTTTGCATATACGAATCTGTGCAAGATAATTTTTATTGGAGTTGGCATGATTAGTATCTACGATAACAGCAGGATTTTCGAGATGTCTCTTACCATATGCCTCGATTAATTTCTCAAGGTCTTCATAGTGGTAATTAGAATGGCACTTACCATCAGACTTGACAAATCCTCTGAGTATACAATGTGTATAAGGGTTGCCAGGTGTCTCAACTTCATATCCGCGATATGAGATTGTATGAGGTATCTGTGCTGCAAGTACAGAGTTAAGCATTACCTCGATGTCGCCACATGTTGGATTCTTCATACCTACAGGTATACCAACGCCACTTGCGACAAGTCTGTGCTGCTGGTTTTCTACAGAACGTGCTCCAACCGCCACATATGAAAGTACATCTGAGAGATAGCTGTGATTTTCAGGATAAAGCATCTCATCTGCACATGTAAGCTCTGTCTCCTGGATAGCACGTATATGAAGCTCTCTAAGTGAGAGAAGACCTTTGAGCATATCCGGATCTTCTTCAGGATCAGGCTGTAAAGCAATCCCCTTATATCCTTCTCCTGTTGTACGTGGCTTATTGGTATATATTCTTGGAACGATGAGAATCTTATCTTCAACCTTTTCCTGAACTTTCTTAAGTCTGCCAATATATTCAAGTACAGCATCTTCACGATCTGCAGAGCATGGTCCGATAATGAGCATCATTCTGTCTGATTTTCCTGTTAAGATATCCTCTATCTCTTTATCTCTCTTTTCCTTGATAGCCTTCATCTTATCTGTCATTGGCATCTTTTCTTTTAACTCATCAGGTGAGTAGAGTTTTCTCTTAATTTTCATTTGCATATCCATTATTTTGTTCCTCTTCTTTCATTAAAAAAATCTTTATATTACCGAAGCAAAGTGTCAATTACACTTAGGCTCCCTAAATTCCCCACTAACGAGGAACCATCTCCGGTTTTAAGCCGAACAGAAGTATTATACCATTTATTGGATTACTACTCAACTAAAAATTTTGATTATATGGGAATGTAGTGAATGGAAGGCTGAACTGTAACGATTATATACAATGGGAATCTGAATTACTTCGATTTCATAGTAACGTGTTTTGTTAGGGCAGGAGTAACTACAAAGATTCATTTTGTCCTCTTCCCACTTGCGCACACTGTAAGATGCGGATATAATGATTTGCTTCACGAAGTACATGATCTGCCAATAATGGAATTATAATAGATGCAATATCGCAGTTTAAGATGCCTTTTGCACCAGCACTCTTAAAATCGCGGTATTTGAGTGTTTCTGTCAAAGATTTTCCAGTCAGCTCACGTGACACTTTATCATTCTGTACCTTTGCCATTTCCAGAAGCTTTTTATAATCCATTGCAAATTCATTTGCTGTTTTTACAAGCTCTTCTTCCGACGGATCAAGCAGACCACGAATAAATAATGCATGTTCCATCATAATCTGATTCCAGAACTCTTCCGTTCCCCAAAGCATTTTGTATGAAACATGATTATTGCTCATAAGATTAATTATAGTTTCACGGTATAATTTTGCTTCCCTTATAATATGCTGAATTAAAAGTGGATAGTTGAAGGTAAAAAGTCTTCCCTCGAACACTTCCTGCAAAATGCTCTCTTTAAAGCAGATAAGACCGTTTAATAATTGAATTGCACGATTATTTATCTGATGGACGAGATTTAATATCTTTCTGTCATTTTCAGTCCTTGTATTACATTGAAGGTTATGCTCCATCCTAGTGATATCTGTATTGATTGGAACTCCACCAAGGACTTCCGTCTGTTTCTCTGCACAAATGGTAAATTCAGTTACAAGTTCACTCGAATTTAGTATTGCACAGTTAACTCTGCCACTACTTATTTTTACTACTTCCGACAATAATTCTTCAAACTGCTGCCTGAAATAATCGGCTTGATTTATCCAGCCATTATCCTTACAGGGAAAGCCTGCTTCTAAGAATAATGAATGTTCTTTCATAATTCGTGAAAAAAATAGATGAGTTTCTAAAGACAGGGCAATATAGTTTTGTATCATATCCTTATTCCTTTCGATTATAAGTATGAACTCATTTTATAATATGCTCACGAATCAAAAGAGTGAGTGCATTTTCCTATAAAGTAAAAAACACTCCAGGACAAAAGTCCTGAAGTGTAATATACTGTTCTGAAACGTCTTGATACGTTCTGGATTGTGAAGCGTAATTATCTCTTTGAGAACGTTTTGAGAACAAGAAAAGCCCTGAAATAAGGGATTTGTGGTTGGTGGTGTTGCATATATGTTATATGCGTACAGCTACCCACACATTCCCATAACTACTCATAACTTTAACAACAAAAGGACAATCATTATGAAAATACATTTTGCTTACTACAACCAATACAAGAACGGAATAGATATTGCTTTTGCAGACAATACGCTACTCTTTCTCTCATGTGCAGAAGCCGAAAAGAATATTCACACTACACCAAATTCTCAAAGGCTTATTGATAACCTTGCGATTGAGGAACCTATAAAATATGCTGCACTGGCTCTTGATGGTGAGTTGCAGGCATGGGCTGATGCTATGGATGAGGATTGGAGTCCGTAAAATATG
>JALERT010000012.1 GCA_022764445.1 Lachnospiraceae bacterium
TATTTAAGTGTTTGTCCAAAATCAAGTTTTGCTTGGCTTTGTCCGTTTGTTTTACTGATGTATTGTTTACACAATCATCTGCTTTGAAAATCTTTTATTTAGAATTTTCAGGGTTGTTTTACTGTTCAGTTATCAATGTTCATTTCACTTCAAAACCTTTTATTCACTGGCTTTGTAAGCTGTTTGGCTGACTTGTTTTCTTTGCGTCAGCGAGATATATCTTATCACGCCCGCATTGACTTGTCAAGCACTTTTTTGTATTATTTTGAAGTTTTTGAATCTTATCGTAACTGAACTGTTACTTTTCTCTTTCACGATATATTCAAAACTTTTCAAAATCGTTTGCTGCAATTTCAATATGTTTTCGCAGCAACAGATGATATATTACCATCTAATTGTCGCTTTGTCAACAACTTTGTCGAACTTTTTTCACCCTTTTTTCAAATTTTTTTCAAGTTTTGGTAACAGTTCAGGGTACTATACAAAAATATTGTTGTTTTCAAGAATAAATAAAGATGTTATAATCAGTTCGTTACCGCCCCAATACTGGCAACAGGAAGGGGGTGTTAGCTGTGAGTTTACTTATATCCTTTTTAATCTCCGTTGTGGCAAGTGTGTCTGCCTATTACATTTGCAAATGGTTAGACGGTGATGAATAGTCGGTAACTAACCTAGGAATGGTTCCCCTTAACGAACAAAAACCCCCAAAGAGCTGCATCTCTTTGGGGGTTTGCCTGTGCTAACTGTGAGCACTCATATCCTTTTACCTATGTATACTATATCATATACAATAGGTAATTTCAAGTATATGCGTAAATTTATTTTTTATTACGTAACAGTTCAGCCATATAAACAACAGATAGTATACATAGCAAGCTCGAATAATATCTATTATTTATATGGCTGAACTGTTACAAAATTAGTCGTAAAATCATGAAATAACATTAAACTTAGGCATATTTTCAATTATCTCATCTAAAGGAGACCATGACTCAAAGTCTGTATCATCATCTTCTTCATTGTCATTATCATTTCTGTATTGTTTATTTTTCTTCTTATTGACAATATCCTCATCAGTATCAGGCAATCTTGCATACTTAGGAGATTTTCTAAACTCATCTGCCGCCCTTTGCAATGCAGCAAGCACATATTCCTTGCATGGATCTTTATCGGACACAGCATTTGTTGACATCATAAATATATTATTGGCCTGCTCCTTTGTTTTGGCATTTTTTAATTGTTCCTTCATAGCATCAGCACTTGCCCGGATTCTTAAATACTGCATATATAACTGAGGATTGGTCTGGCGCAGATAAGCAACCTCTTTTGGAGACAACATTTTTCCCGACTTTAACTTTTGATTAATAACTGCATTGAGCTTATTTTTTTCATCTTCAGTCATTTCTCCAAAACTTTTTTGAGTTTTATCAATAAAAAGACCTGTTCTTTCTTTTTCTAATATATTTCCTTTATCTATTATTCCTTTATTAATATCAGCATTTTTCATAAACATCTGTAAATCCATTCTCTCACCTTATTCCTTATACATATTTTAATTAATTCAAAACCTGCATTACAAAACTTATATCGGATTATTATTACCTATCCATAATAATATATTGTAAGATTTATATTCATGACTCATTTTTACACACGCTAGAATATCAAAATTTCTTTTATGATCACCTTATAGACTCGTTTTGATACAAAATATTAAACAATACCACAATAAGCCTCCATTTTCTGGAAGCTTATTATGGTTGATTAGTATTTAATATTATTATATTAGGATTACATGAAAAGTATCATTTATAAAAAGATAATATTATGATATGAATTTCAAAACTATATTTTGTCACTCACTGATTTATTTTGAATATGCATATGTATGCTTACCTAAAATCGAAAAGATAACCCATTCAGATATATTAACGGCATGATCACCTATTCTCTCAAAGTACTTAGCTATCATAAGTAAATCTGCCGCCTGCTCACCATTATTCGCATCTTCTCTGATAAGTCTTATAAGCTCATCTTTGGCACTTACAAATAAATTGTCTACAATATCATCCTGGTCTATGACCTTCTGAGCCTGTTCAAGATTTTTATTTACATATGCATCTATACTCTGTACAAGCATAACAGTTGTCTCTTTTGCCATACTTTGTATATGCTCAAGCTTATTGATGTATGGCTTACCTGCAAGCATAATCGTAATCTCCGATATATCAACTGCATGATCTCCTATTCTCTCCATATCAGTAATCATCTTTAACGCTGATGAAATAAGGCGCAGGTCTTTTGCAACAGGCTGCTGCTGCAAAAGAAGTTTAAGACATAAACTTTCAATCTTTTTCTCCTGACTGTCAATGTCTTCATCTGCAGCTATTGCTTCTTTTGCAAGTTCTACATCCTGATTTAACAATGCTTCTATAGTTTTTTCTATAGACTGCTCAATCATGCTTCCCATCTCAATCATTTCATCATTGAGTGTGGCAAGCTGTTTATCAAATTTATTTCTCATTATATGCTTATCCTCCAATTTTAGCCGAATCTTCCTGTTATATAATCCTCTGTTTTCTTATTCTTAGGCATAGAGAAGAGCTGTTCTGTATCACCATACTCAATCATCTCTCCAAGAAGGAAGAATGCTGTCTTATCAGATATTCTTGTTGCCTGCTGCATATTATGAGTAACCATTATTATTGTATAATCTTTTTTTAGCTCTATAGCAAGATCCTCTATACGTGATGTAGATATCGGATCGAGTGCTGATGTAGGCTCGTCCATTAATATAACTTCCGGCTCTACTGCAAGCGCCCTTGCTATACAAAGTCTTTGCTGTTGTCCACCTGATAATCCAAGTGCAGACTTTTTAAGACGATCTTTAAGTTCATCCCATATAGCTGCCTGCTTAAGTGATCTTTCAACTATCTCATCAAGCTTCTTTTTATTTCTTATTCCATGTGTTCTTGGTCCATATGCAATGTTATCATATATACTCATTGGGAAAGGATTGGGACTCTGAAAAACCATACCAACTCTTTTTCTAAGATGATTTACATCTATATCACCATATACATCTTCTCCACTAAGCTTTACTTCACCTGTTATTCTGCATCCCTCAACAAGATCATTCATACGATTAAGTGATTTAAGAAATGTAGATTTTCCACAACCGGAAGGTCCAATAAAAGCAGTAATCTGATTTTCAGGGATATCTATATTGATATCTTTTAAAGCATGAAAATCGTTATAATATAAGTTCAAGTTACTAACATGAAACTTAGAAAGACGATTACAATCCACAGCCGTTTTTTCTTTATCAGCTGTTCCCGCAAACTCAACTGTATTATCCATATTCATTCTCCATTCATTATTAATGTATTTCTAACATTTTTAAAAGGTATTTCTATAAGGTATAGGTCACAAGGAATCCTCCCGTCTTCAACGGGTCCCTCCTTCTGACATGTGCAGATGCATTCACGCATCTGCAATATTTATTTGTTTTATTAATCTTCTTTTCTCAAACCTTTAGCAGTAAGATGTTTTGCTACGAATCCTGATAAAAGATTTATCAGAATAACCATTATAAGTAAGACTACTGATGTCGCAAAGGCCTGATTTGTGTATAAACCTTCATTTGATAATAAGTACATATGTACTGATAATGTTCTTACTGATGTAAATATACTATCCGGCATCTCTGGTGTTGTACCTGCGGTGTAGATAAGAGCTGCTGTCTCTCCGACAATTCTGCCTATTGCAAGTATTACGCCTGATAATATACCTGGAACTGCGGAAGGAAGAACAATTCTGAAAACTGTTCTAAGCTTTCCTGCTCCAAGTCCAAAGCTTCCTTCTCTGAAACTGTCAGGAACCGATAAAAGTGCTTCCTCAGTTGTTCTCATAATCGTTGGAAGTACCATTATCGCAACAGTCAGGGCACCTGAAATAAGTGATAGTCTGAAATGAAGTGCTGTTACAAAGAAAAGAGCACCGAATAAACCATATACTATAGAAGGAATACCTGATAATGTTTCTGTTGTTATACGTACTAATCCTACAATCTTATTGCCTTTTTTAGCATATTCAACAAGATATATAGCGGAGAATATACCAAGCGGTGCTGCGATAATAAGTGCAAGTCCCGTCAATAAAAACGTATTTATAATTGATGGAAGCATTGACACGTTATCTGATGAATACTTTAAGCTGAATAATTCAGGCTTAAGATATGGAACACCTTTTACCAATATATAAGCAATAAGATATACAAGGAAAAATGTTGTTAACGCCGCTGCCAAAATAGTCAAAACAAGAACTACAAATGACAAAGGATGATTTTTATATGTTTTTAATTTCTGAAGAAGTGACTGATTGTTAATTCCCTTTACCTGCTCTGTCATTATCTTTCAGCCCCCCTTCTCTTTAATATTGAGAAAAGTGCATTTATAATCAAAATGAATACAAATAATACAACACCTGTTGCGATAAGTGCTTCTCTATGAAGATCAGTAGCATATCCCATCTCGATTATGATATTGGCTGTCAAAGTACGTACACCTTCAAATATTCCTTTTGGCATACGAGCCTGATTACCGGCAACCATTACAACCGCCATAGCTTCACCGATTGCTCTTCCTATTCCAAGTACAATACCCGCCATAACTCCTGACTTTGCTGCCGGAAGCACTGTAAGAAATACGCTTCTTTCGTGGGTGGCTCCCAATGCAAGTGCACCCTGGTAATACTTGTCAGGCACTGCTTTTATCGCTGACTCAGATACACTTATAATAGTTGGTAGAATCATAATACCAAGCAAAATCGCCGCTGAAACTATACTTAATCCGTTTCCTCCGAATCTGGCTCTGAAGTTATCCCTTATAAAAGGAACTATAACCATAAGTCCGAAGAAACCATAAACTACGGATGGGATTCCGGCTAATAAATCTACTCCTGCCTTTAAGACACCATATATCTTTTTAGGACAAAACTTTGCAAGAAATACTGCTGTAAGTATTCCAAGAGGAACACCTATAATTATTGCTCCGGCTGTTACATAAATACTTCCAAGTATCATTGGAAGTATTCCATATACACCATTGCCCGCCTGCCATGTCTTACCTAAAAGGAATTTAAACACTCCTATCTTACCTACGGCAGGCACACCATTTGCAAATAAGAATACGCATATAAGGAGTACAGCAATGATTGATACACATGCACATACCAGAAATACAATTTCCATTAATCTATCTAATATTTTGTTGGATTTTTTCATTTCACATCATTCCAATCAGTTATTTTACATCATTCCAGTCAGTAACATCACCAACATAAATTGACTTAACCATATCAGGCTTAATATCATCAATTGTGTTGTTCTTGTTTACGATAACTGCAATCCCATCAAGTGCAATTGCTACAGGTGTAAGTCCTGCATCTTTTTCACTGTCTTCAAGTTCTCTTGATGCCATACCTATATCACATGTACCTTCTGCTACAGATGTCATACCTGTTGTTGAATCACTTTCCTGGATATCAATCTTAGCCTTAGTATTTACTTTCTCATAAGACTCTGCAAGTTTCTCCATAACAGGTGTTACTGATGAAGATCCGGCTACAACAACTGTTCCCTCTGCTCCTGATGACTTAAATGCTGCTGCAGCATCATCAACTTTTATATAACCATTATCTTCTATAACCTGCTGTCCGTCAGAGCTCATGATATATTTCATGAAGTCATCTGCTACATCACTTACTTTTCCTTTTGTTGCGATATTAAATGGTCTTGAAATCTTGTATGTACCACCCTTAATATTTTCTGCTGTTGCTTCAACACCATCTACCTTAAGAGCCTTAACTGTATCATTAAGAGCTCCGAGTGATGTATAACCAATTGCGTAATCATCATTGGCAACTGTTGTCATCATTACTTCTGTACTCTTTACGATGTTGGCATCAACAGAAGTATTATCGATCTTATTGCCATCTGCATCCTTTTCCTGAACACCAAATAACTCAATGAAAGCTCCTCTTGTACCTGAACCATCTTCTCTTGATACGATAGAAATAGGTTTGGCTTCACTTGAATTTGCTGATGAGCCAGCTGATGAACCGCCTGATGTTGAATTGCTATTTCCGCCGCCACAGCCTGTTAACATACCTGCTACACATAAAACACTTAAACTTATTGCTGCTAATTTCTTTAATCTCATAATTGTCTCCATTTCTGCGCATATACTCTCCACCGGTATTAAACCAGATATCGTTATTGTTCACATCGATTATGTAAGCATAAACGACTTATGCACTCTTTTTATTTATTTTTTAATTACAGACTATATATTAATGATGCAATGTAAAATCCACTACCTTAGTTTTATAAAATCTGTGTAAAATGTTGGTAAAGCAATTAGGGATAAAACTGCATAATGATTTTAAGAAATCATATATTATAAATAAAATAATAAGCTCTGAAATACTGTTTACAGTACGGCTGTAACAGGTGTTGGAAAGGACTTTCATGGAATTGAATAATGTAAAAAAAGAAAACTCTGATACGGATTTTAATGAAAAGCTACCGTTATCCAAAGACAAACTTTCTATCCAGTCAAGACTTAACATAAACAGCTTCATGGTGATTGGCATAATTATACTTTCTGTTGTTATCGCAACAGGCATAGGCATTTCCTTTATCCACGATAATATTACTACAGGTTTCTTTTCATCTGGAACAATACATAACAAAAAGCTTCCTATATACTGCGTTGATCAAAAAGACCCAAAAGTTGCACTTACTTTTGATGCCGCATGGGGAAATGAAGACACTAAGACTATCCTTAAAATACTAAAAAAACACGACGTTCACGTAACATTCTTTATGACAGGAGGATGGGTAGAAGCATACCCCGATGATGTAAAAGCTATTGCAAAAGCAGGTCATGAGCTTGGAAACCACAGCGAAAACCATAAACAGATGTCAACTCTTTCTGCTGACCAGTGTAAAGATGAAATAATGAAAGTACATGAAAAAGTAAAGAAACTTACGGGAATTGAAATGACAGACTTCAGACCTCCTTACGGAGATTATAATGATACGCTTATTACTGCTGCCGCAGAATGTGGATACCATCCTATACAATGGGATGTAGATTCGCTAGACTGGAAAGACTATGGTGTAGATTCAATTCTATCAACCGTACTAAACCACAATCACCTGGGCAATGGTTCCATAATACTTTGCCACAATGGAGCGAAATATACTGCCCAGGCACTTGACAGCCTTATAGAAGGGCTTAAAAAGAAGGGATTTACTCTCGTAACCGTCTCAGAGCTTATATATAAGGATAATTATGAGATGGATACAGAGGGACGTCAGCATCAGATCTCATCCTCATCCCAGCAGTGAAATGTCTCCCAGTCCGCAAGTTCATGCATATCTATACGCTTACGCACAGTAAAATACTCTCTGATTCCTACTACTAAAAGAACCGGTGTCGCAATAATGAAGATTATCCCGGCTATATAAACCCATACTATCTCACTTATAAACTTCAATAAACCGGCACCGGCTACAAATAATCCAACTGCACTTCTTATATATGCAAGCAATGTCCTTGTATTAGCCATACGTGTCCTCTCAAGAGCCATGGCTGACTGGGCAGATGAAGCACTTATCTTCTGTATTTTTTTATCTGTCTTTTTATCATTATTTTTCTTACTCATACAAATCATCTCCCATCATTTTTTAATTTTTTTTATTATCTCAAATGAATATATAGTTGTAAAGGAAAAATAAAGCAAAACCTCTTAACCCGGATATTCTTTGTTTCTTAATACACTCTATATCCTTGGAAGAGGTTCTGTTTAAATTAACGACATGATATAATTATTGGCACGTGGTCTGACAACAAGCTTCAAACCAGTGTATACAAATTAACTTTTGTTTTATTTACTGCTTACTTTTACACTCTTTACTGAGCTGTATTTACCATATACAGTAATACCTGAAACATTCTTGTAAGCTCTTACGCGAACGTAATATTTCTTACCTGCTTTCAGATTCTTAAGTGTTGCACTTTCTTTTTTAGTCTTTACAGAAGAAGTTGTTGATTTTGTAAAATTCTTACTTGTTGAATACTGAATTTCATATCCGTCAACTTTCTTTGCAGACTGGCTGAATGATACTGAAACTTTTCCCTTTGAGGTTGATTTAAGACTTACATTTTTTACGGCAGCCTTATCAATTTCCTTCTGCTCTGAAGGAACGTCAACCTTTTTCATTGTATATGTTGAATCAATTTTTTCATTTGAATCTGTCCTGTATGTATTAATTGTAAATGTATCATCTGTAACATCTATTACAGAATATGTTGGTATATCTTCCTGCCAGCGTGATGCAAGATATGACTGTTTTCTTGCAGTAAGATCATAATACTTACTTCCTGAAGATGAATTTGCTGTAAGATAAAGAACTCCCTCCGGGTTAATGACCTGTTCATTATAAACATTTTCTTTCTGAACCGCATCTTTATCCATAACTGCATCAAGATAATCTAAGTATTTCTTTTCTTCACTATCAGTAGTATCTGATGAAATGTTACCCGGTGCTACCGTAAATGGATTTGTAATAGTAACATTGTCTGCATCAATATCCTTTTCTAACTGCTTATCAAATTCATCATCGGTATATTCAAATGTCTTTTTAGCACCCTTTAAGATTCTTGAACGTGAATATGCATGGTCATGACCACTAAGTACAACGTCAACGCCACATTTTTCAAAATATGGTACAAGTGTATATCTTAAATTTGTTATTTCAGGCTCATTAGAATGTTCTGCTGCACCATAAATATCCTGATGCATTGTTACAACTTTCCATTTGCAGTCTTTGTTGGCTGCAACAGTTTCTTCCATAAACTTCTGATGTTCTTCATTTTTAGTATCCTGTGTATTAAGCACCATAAATAATACATCACCATAACGGAACCAGTAGTCACCGCCGACTGTACCATTATCACCTAATTCACTGCTGTTTGGAGTATTAAAATGATATTTGTAATTTGCATTGTCTGCATCATGATTACCAACTGTTGTTGCAACAGGTAAATTAGCAAGTACGTCAGGACTTAAGTAACCTGAATATTCTACTTCGCTTACCCATGCTGCCTTATTAGGAGATTTTTTCTTTGTAGTCTGAATCTGATCTCCTGCTGATACAACAAATGCAGCCTTATCATCAGTCTTATCCATTGCTGATTTTAAAGTTACTCCCCAGTTAAAACTATCACTGCATACTGAATCTGACTGTGCCTGATAAAACTCTTCCTTATCCTCCCCCTTTAATTCATTAGAAGAACCAATTTGAGGATCTCCTACGAAGATAAAGCTGAACTTATCAGAATCTTTTGTCTGATACTTTGCAGGTTTTGTGTAAACTCCATTTTCCTGATAAGAATAATAATATGTTGTATTCTCCTTAAGGCCATCAGCTGTTACTTTATTGGACTTATACTCAACTCCATCTTTTCTCTTTGTTGCGTCCTGCTGCTCTGCCGTATAATACTTTGCATTTTTCATATTACGGCCTTCTCCGATTTTAAGCTTTGGAACTCCCTCTGTTGCAAGTGAATACCATGCGAAGTTTAATTTTGAAGCATCTGCTCCCGGTGTCAATGAAATCTGTGTCCAGTCATTCTTTACAGAACTGTTCCACTCTTTTTCCCACTTATCATACACACCATCTTCTGCATAAGAAGTTGTTTTTGCCTCTGTATGTCCATCAGGTGCAGCTTTTGCCATAACCTGTACTACAGGTGCAGCTGTAAGTGACATTGCCATAACAGTGGCAGTAAATGACATCATTAACTTTTTACTATACATATTATAGTTCTCCTTTTCATTTATTTTTTATCCGAATAAACAATATCACTTCAAAAATTATTCTTCTATCAAGTTATAGTAAAACTTTTTTAAAAACTATGTAAAGTTTTTCCGCAATAAATAAAACATAATTATAAATCGGAATCTGGCAGCCTGTTATATAAGCTGCAAAGTCAGGGTTTTGCAACCTTTTGTCAATTTTTACTAATCAAGAAATAATCAGGCGTGAAATGTAGCACAATTATATGTAAAATGTAACAATAAAAATAATAATCACTTGTTTTTTTTAGTGTATATATTATAATTTAATATAGGTGTTTATATAAAAATTATATATCCTCTCGGAGTCTCTTTATGCTTGATTTTGTGCGATGATTTCTTGTCAGGTGTGCATAAATTTATGAGGTGTACGTGGAACTACGTCCGATAAATTTGTGTGCATCTGGCGGAAAATCAGCCGCAAAAGCAGATGCAAGAGAGATTCCGAGAGTACATTATATTTATAAAGGAGGGTTTAACAAATGAAAATATATCAGAAATCAGTACAGGGAAATGATATTACGACCATCATAGAAAGCTTAACTGCATCCCTTACCGGTCCGTCAGCCATTATATTAATGGCACCATACACTTCCCTTAGTGAAGCATCTTCACTTCTTAAAGAAAAATACCCTGATGCACAGATAATAGGGACAAGCGGAACAACAATATTCAATGGTCAGATAAGTGATAAGATGGTGGCACTTACTGCATTCTTTGATGATGTCGAAGTAGCAGCCGGTATTATTGAAAATGTAAATACTGCTCCTATTAATTCAATTTATTCTATTGAAAAGAATATCCAGTCAATTAACGCTGATAAGAATAACACCATATGCATAGAATTTACAACCGGTGGAGAAGAAACGCTTGTTACTACACTTAATTCAGCATTGGAAAAAAAGAATATAAGCCTTGTCGGTGGTTCTGTATTTGGATATCCTGCAACAGCCACCGGAGAAGTTACATATAATGGAAAGTCCTATTCTAATTCATGTGCATACATTTTAATAAAAAATAAAACAGGTAAAATTAAGGTTTACAAGGAAAATCTTTATGAAAAAACAAATCATGATATGCACTATGTAACAAAATCTGATCCAATGAGTCGTAAACTCATAGAGCTTGATGGACAGCCAGCCCTTAAGTTGTACTGTGATGAACTGGGTATCCCGGAATCAAAAGCCATGGACTACATACTAAAAAATCCTCTCGGACGTATAGTAGGTAATGAAGTATACATTTCATCATTTGCCTCAATTAATAATGATAAATCAATAAATATGTACAAAATACTAAATCATAATGATACTATATTTATCCTCGATCTTATGGATTATAAAAAGATTATCGAACACACACACAATCAGATAAAATCAGATTTTAGCCATATATCATTTATTCTTTCTGTTGACTGTATTTATAGATATATGCTTTTTGATCAAGAAAGCTTTTTGCAAAATTATGTAGAATCATTTAGTAAAGTTGGTCCTCACATGGGAATTATCGGTGGTGGCGAGCAATACAATAAGCAGCATGTAAATCAGACTATGGTTTGTGTTGTATTTGAATAATCAGGAGGCTAAAAATGTTTGGAAGAAAAAATAAAAAAGATGAAATAAAAAACACTTCACCAGTTGAAACACCAAAGAAGGATATACATGAAAGACTGTATCCAATACGATACATCACAAAGTATTTATTAGAAAAAAAAGATACTCTTCTTAAAGAAGAAAGTACTACAATTAATGAAATTCAGGAAATCAATTCTGCATATAAGCATGTTACTGACAGTATGGATGATATCCAGTTATCTGTTGAAGGTTTTAAAGACGATTTTAATGACCTGCTTAATGTATCCTCTTCCTTTAATGACAGCATGGGTGAGATCATTTCTACGGTAGAGAAAGCAAAATACAATATGAAAGTACTTAAGGATGACGCATCTCATCTGACAGACAATGTCAACGAAATACAGACTGTCTGTAACGACTACCAGACGAGCTTTGAAGAAATTCAGGAAACACTTGCCGGTATTGTAAGTATAGCTAATCAGACTAATCTCCTTGCACTTAACGCTTCTATAGAAGCTGCACGTGCCGGTGAAGCAGGAAAGGGATTTGCAGTAGTTGCCAATGAAGTCAAAAATCTTTCTGTAGAAATAAAATCAATGATTGATAATGTAAATCTTTCTATAGAAAAAATTCGTAAAAACTCAGAAAACCTTACTGCAACATTAACTAATACCAATGAAACACTTAATGCTTCCATTGAGAATACGAATAATACAGAAAATGATTTTATATCTATTAGAAAAAGTGCTGATAACGTTAATGATATTAACCACAAAATTGAAACAACCGTTAAAAACTGTGATTCTAAAGTTACAGAAGTCTCCGAAGCACTTAATAATTCAAAACAGTATTATTATACGGTTAATGAAAATATCAACGATACCATCACAAAGATAAGTAATAAAGGCTTTGTCTTTGAAGATATCAACAATATGCTGCAGCAGATTGATCCTGTACTTGATGAAATTGAGAATGGATTGAAATAGTTTATATATATTTCACTTGACTTTTTTATATAACAAGCTATACTTTCTTATATAGTATTGAATACTACATAAGAAAGAGATTAATGTCAACAA
The DNA here is from genome assembly GCA_022764445.1 of Lachnospiraceae bacterium. Taxonomy (GTDB): domain Bacteria; phylum Bacillota; class Clostridia; order Lachnospirales; family Lachnospiraceae; genus Butyribacter. The sequence goes on from JALERT010000012.1 coordinate 12,581, forward strand.
CGTATAGAAAGGTAAGTTAAAATCATGTATGAGCCAATTAAAATAGGAGATTTAACAGCAAAACTTCCAATTGTACAGGGAGGAATGGGTGTAGGCGTAAGTCTTGAAAGACTTGCAAGTGCCGTAGCAAACTGTGGAGGAATAGGTGTTCTTTCTGCTGCCCAGATAGGATACAGAGAACCTGAATATGAAGACGCTCCAACTGATACCAATATAAAAGCTGTTAAAAAATATATTAAAAAAGCAAAAGAAATGACAACAGGTGACGGCATAATCGGAATAAACATAATGGTTGCAACAAAACGTTATGAAGAATATGTACAGGCTGCCGTTGATGCAGGTGTGGATCTTATAGTCTCAGGTGCAGGTCTTCCTGCCAGACTTCCAAAGTACACAAAGGGAACACGCACAAAGATTGCACCTATATTTTCAAGTGAACGTGCTACAGATATACTTTTACATATGTGGGATAAAAAGTATCAGACAACTGCTGACATGGTAGTTATAGAAGGACCTGATGCCGGCGGTCATCTCGGATTTTCTCCTGAAGAATTAAAGACTATTGATAAAGCTTCTTTCTATGAAGAAGTTAAAAAGATTATTAAATGTGTTAAAAAATACGCTGATAAATACAATAAAGAAATACCTGTCGTTCTTGGCGGCGGTATCACAACTGCTGATGATGTTGATGAAGCAATGAAGCTTGGTGTAAATGGTGTACAGGTAGCAACACGCTTTGTGACTACTGAAGAGTGTGATGCATCACCTGAATTCAAACAGTGCTATATAGATGCAAAAAAAGAAGATATAGAAATAATTCAGAGTCCTGTAGGAATGCCAGGAAGAGCCATTCACAATAAGTTCCTTGAAAGGGTAAAGGAAACTCCTGATAAAATAACTAAATGCTATCAGTGTATAAAGACATGTAACAGCGTAGATACACCATACTGCATAAGTCGTGCTCTAATCAATTCTGTAAAAGGTGATACAGACAATGGTCTTGTATTCTGTGGTGCCAACGCTTATAAGGCAGATAAAATTGAAACCGTACAGGATGTAATAAATGACTTATTACGACTTTAATCTTAATAATATTATCCACAAAAAAAACTACACTTCTAATTTTACGAAGTGTAGTTTTTTTTAACTAATAGCCTTCCTTGCATCATAACAAAGCTTAACTAACTGCTCATAAGTCTCTACTTCGTTTACTCTGCGCCTTATGGATGCTGAATTTTTATACCCTGCGGTATACCACGCCACATGCTTTCTCATCTCACGCATTCCCATAAGTTCGCCCTTAAACTCCATCTGCATCCTGCCATGACGGAGTATCATATCAATTACTTCGTCTGCTGATGGTTTTACCGGAATCTCCCCCGTTTCTCTATACTTCTTAATCTGACTGAATATCCATGGATTGCCCCTTGCACCTCTTGCAATCATAAGTGCATCACAACCTGTTTCTTCTTTGCATCTTATAGCATCCTTTGCAGTAAATATATCACCACTTGCTATTACAGGTATACTGACCGCATTTTTTACCTGTCTTATTATATTCCAGTCAGCTTTTCCACCATAATACTGCTCTCTTGTACGTCCGTGTACTGCTATGGCTGCCGCCCCATTATCCTCTGCTATCTTTGCAAACTCTACAGCATTAATATTATCGTCATTAAAACCCTTTCTGAACTTAACAGTAAGAGGTTTCTTAATGGCATTTGATACCGCCCTAATGATTTCTCCTGCAAGCTTAGGATTTTTCATAAGTGCCGAACCCTCACCATTATTAACTACCTTAGGTACAGGACATCCCATGTTGATATCAAGGATATCAAAGTCCTTATCTTCGATTCTCGCCGCCATATCAGCCATAAGCCCCGGATCAGATCCGAAAAGCTGCAAAGCGATGGGATGTTCCCCCTTATCTATAGTCCAGAGCTGCTCTGTATTCTTATTATTATAATATATACCTTTGGCGCTTATCATCTCGGTATAAACAAGGTCAGCCCCCTGTTCTTTACACAATACACGAAATGGCAGGTCTGTCACTCCTGCCATTGGTCCAAGTATTAAATCGCCATCTATTTTCACATCTCCTATGAAAAAGCTGTTCATTAATTACTCCTTTTCTGTTTACTATATATAAGCTGCAGTCCTCTAAGCGTCAGTTCGCTGTCATAAATCTCTATCTCATCTGTACTTTCAGAAATTATCTTTCCAAGACCGCCTGTGGCAACGACACGTATATTATCATAACCTGATTCTTCTTTTATCTTGCGTATGATATATTCAGACTGACCTATAGTTCCATAGTATAAACCAGCCTGCATAGATGACGTTGTCTCTTTGGCAATTATTGACTCTGGTGCTTTAATCTCTATCTCAGGAAGATTAGCTGTATTATTCCACAAAGCATTGGCTGATATTCTTATTCCGGGACTTATTACTCCACCCTGGAATGCTCCGTCTGCTGAAACAAGATCATACGTTGTGGCAGTTCCAAAATCTACAACTATTACAGGTCCGCCGTATTGCTCATATGCACTTACTGCATCAACAATTCTGTCAGGTCCGATTTCCTTAGGATTGGCTGTTTCGATTCGTATGCCTGTCTTTGTACCTGCACCAACCACTATAGGCTTGCAGTGGAGATACTTTATAATACCACTTGTAAATGAATACATCATCTGAGGCACAACAGATGCTATTATAACCTCTGTTATATCATCAGGTGTATATCCTTTCTGCTCAAGTATATTGCATAATAATTCTCCGTATTCATCAGATGTGCGAGGAACTTTTACGGTAAAACGAAAACGCGTAGAAAGCTTCTCTCCATCAAACACACCAAATGTAATATCAGTATTGCCTACATCAACTGCTAATAACATGCTTTTATCCTCACTATTCTTCCAATAATTCGCTTATATCTTCATTTAAAAATTTTGCTTTATAATAAAGTTCTAATGACTCTAATAACTCTCTCTTGTCATTCTGCAACTGCTTAATCTTTAGAACGCTTCCAATCTCATCAAATGAAAAATCATTTTCTTCGGATGTTACGTTGAAAAAAAGATTTCCATGCTCATCATACTGTAATGTAAGTATTCCTCCAATTTCAGCAGTATATAATACACACATAATCTGAAGTTCTTCTTTGATTGATTCAGGAAGTGTTGAAAAATCCTGATTAAGATAATACTTCTCCTCATAAGCACTTGCCCCACAGAGTATTACAGCATCACTTTTTTCTGTATCAGACATAATCATCTATCCCCCTGACTGAAACCTCCCCAGATACAACTTTTCTTATACCATCAGAAGTTTCTACTATCAATGCACCATCGCTGTCAATTCCTTTAGCAATGCCACATTCTGTTTTATTCTTATCCACATCCTCTAACATTCCATAAAGTATGCGTACTTCTTTATCCCTATTGGCAAGTATCTCATTATACTCTTCGATAAAAGGTTCAAGACTTTCTGCTTCCACAAACTTTTGATAATATCCTCCGAAAAGTTCCATTGTAACAGCTATAAGTTCTGCCCTGTCAACCTTTTTTCCACTCTCAAGCATTATAGAAGATGCCTTATCTGCTATATCATCAGGGAATTTCTGCGTATTGGCATTGATGCCGATACCTACTACGGCATAATGAATGTAATTCATCTCTGAACTCATCTCCGTAAGTATGCCGCATATCTTCTTCTTTCCGATTACGATATCATTAGGCCACTTTATATGTGATTCAACACCACATACACTTTTTATAGCCTTAGCAAGAGCAAGCGCTGAGATAAGTGTTAATCCTGAAACACTTGCAGGAGATATGGACGGTCTTACGATAAGTGACATGTAAATTCCAATGTTACTTTCCGAACTCCAGCTTCTTCCACGCCTTCCCTTTCCTGCTGTCTGCCTGTCAGCTACAATAAGTGTACCTTCTTCTGCTCCACTCTCTGCAAGCTGCTTTGCACGTGTATTCGTGGAATCAATACTCTGATGACATTCAACAGATTTACATATACAATTTTCAGACATTCTGCTTTCTATATCCGGTCCATAAAGTATATCAGGCTCTGAAATAAGTCTGTAACCTTTATTGGATACAGATTCTATATCATAACCATTCTCCTTAAGCTGTGATATATTTTTCCATACAGCCTGTCTTGTTACTCCGAACTTTTCACAAATCATCTGACCTGAAACAGGATTTTCTCCCGCTTCCCTAAGAATCTTTAATATTTCCTTCTTCATTTATTTCTCACCAAGCGTTGCAACCATAACAGCCTTAATCGTATGCATACGGTTTTCAGCCTCGTCAAATACGACTGACTGCTCTGATTCAAATACTTCATCAGTAACCTCAAGTTCACTCATGCCAAACTTCTCATAAACTTCCTTGCCAATCTTTGTCTTAAGATCATGAAAGGCTGGAAGACAATGCATAAATATAGCACTTTCCTTTGCATTATCCATAACTTTTTTATTGACCTGATATGGTGAAAGTACTTTAATACGTTCTGCCCAGACTTCGTCAGGCTCGCCCATTGATACCCATACATCTGTGTAAATAACATCTGCATC
>JALERT010000140.1 GCA_022764445.1 Lachnospiraceae bacterium
GTCCAAAATCAAGTTTTGCTTGGCTTTGTCCGTTTGTTTTACTGATGTATTGTTTACACAATCATCTGCTTTGAAAATCTTTTATTTAGAATTTTCAGGGTTGTTTTACTGTTCAGTTATCAATGTTCGTTTCGCTTCAAAACCTTATATCCACTGGCTTTGTAAGCTGTTTGGCTGACTTGTTTTCTTTGCGTCAGCGAGATATATCTTATCACGCCCGCATTGACTTGTCAAGCACTTTTTTATTTAATTTTTGATTTTCTTTGTCGATGCCAATCAACAACTTTCTCAAAAATCGCATAAAAAAACACAGTATAAAATGTAATACTGCGTCCAACGGAGAAAGAGGGATTTGAACCCTCGCGCCGCTATTAACGACCTACTCCCTTTCCAGGGGAGCCCCTTCAGCCTCTTGGGTATTTCTCCAATCCTTGCGGATTCCGTCAAAAGAACATTTTAGAATATATCAATCATAATATGTTCTAAAATGTACCTTTGACTGAAATTATCTCTTCAAGCTGATACTACACAGTTATAAATTCTTAAGTAAACGGAGAGGGTGGGATTCGAACCCACGCGCCCTTGCGGACAAACGGTTTTCAAGACCGCCTCGTTATGACCACTTCGATACCTCTCCATGTCTTGTCTTGCTCTGTTGTTTTGTTTTCCTCAACAGTGCTTCGCTAGTATAACATCATTTTCACACATTCGTCAACCCCTTTTTCAAAACTTTTTTAACTTTTTTCTGCAAAATTCTCTCATCCCCTTATTTTATGGGCATTTCTCGATTATATTTTTCTCATTTTTAATTGTTCCCATACTCGTGATAACAATTGCAGCCTCATATATCTTCAATTTATGAGGCTGCAATCTGATATAATTTAATTATTGTAACAATACAAACTTATCTGTTCTTTCTATACGCTCTTTTCATCCAACTGTTTATTTTTATCACTGGTACAACTGTTTTTAGTCAACCTTGGATATATTAATTTACATGCAACAACAGCACAGATAGAACCAAAAATCATCCCACAAATTACATCTGAAGGATAATGAACACACACATATAATCTTGATGCAGCCATGAGAAGCGCGGCAAGTAAAGCAGGAATTCCCCACTTTTTGCCTAATTGAAAGTATATCGGCACAACTGTGGCAAATGCAATCGCAGTATGACCCGACGGAAATGAGTAATCAACCTCAGGCTTAATAAGACACCTGATAAGTTCGTATGTATCATATGGTCTTGTTCTTGCGACAATATTCTTTATACCTAAATTTACTGTCAAAAAACATAATATTATAGAAATTGCACTACACGCTCCTGCTTTTCGTGTCTTAGGATAAATTAACATAAGCAGTGTTAAAGTTATCCATATAAGCCCCCCGTTTCCCAATGACGTAAAATGCGTCATAAACTCATTGAGAAAAGGTGTTCTTAAATTATCCTGTATGAAATAAAGTATATTAACATCTAAATTTTGTATAAAATCAAGCATTTCTTCTCCTATCCTTAAGTAAATCCATCTCGCTATTCTAAGAACATAATCATACTCAGGCAAAGCCAGATGCGTATTGCATGCTTTTGCAGCAACAATAATTATGTATATTATACTCCCTGCTTTCGAACAATACGGTATTCGTCCCCATTTTGATAAAAAGGACAATTGCTGTGTCTGTCACTCAAAAATCTCACAAGATCATCTTCATCCATATTGATATCACAGATATATTCTTCTGCTTCATCATCATATATTAAATTGCCGCATGTATCACACTCTGCCATATAATTACCCACTCTCTCTTAATTATATTATTCTATCAACCGTTCATTATATTATCAAATCTGTAAGCATAACGCTCGCCACCGTACCGGCCAGAGTACACAAAAGGGCCCCGGCTAGCATCCACCTCATTCCCGTAACCGGTTTATGCTCTTTATCTCCTGTCGCCATAAAATATACAGATATTGTATAAAATATCGTCTCAGAACAACACATAAAAAGCGATGCCATATACCCTTCTCTAGAATCTGTGCCAAACTGTTTATAGATATCTGTAAGAAGTCCGGTAGCGGCAGATGACGAAAACATCTTAATTAGAGCCAGTGGTACAAGGGAAGCCGGGAAATGAAGCTGTTCCATTAAAGGTGATATGGAATCAGCCAATGCATCTAATATACCGGATGCACGCATCAGGCCAATGGCAACCATAAGACCTATAAGAGTAGGTAATACCCCTGCTACTACTTTAAATCCATCTGCTGCCCCTTTTATAAAAGCATCAAATATTTCAGTCTTACTTATTATTCCATAGCCGATTATGTAAAATATGACTAATGGTATTATCATATTAGATGCAAATATAATAATTCGCATAATACTCCATTCTCTCCAGCAAGATTCTACTGTCTGATAAGGCAAGCATATATGAATCTCCTGGCACCGAGACATCTTATTTCTATATATTTTATGACTTAAGTATATTGTTTATTCCAGGTTAGGTGTGAACTGTAACTATTCCAGCAAACATTGAAGACGATTTTATAATAATGAATTTATTTTTTATTATGTTTCCCATTTCTAATTCCGTATCCATAATAGTAATCATCATCGTCATAATCGTCATAATCATAATAATCGTCATAATCATCATTATCATCATTATCGTAATCGTCATCATAGTCGTCATCATAGTCATAATCATAATCATCGTCATAATCATCGTCGTAATCGTCATCATAGCCGCCTTCATCTGCATCAACTTCCACACCAGAATCAGCATTTATATCATCAAGACAGCTGTTACTACTTATATCAAGGTATGTTATTTTATTATGAGAACAATCCAATACACTAAGCATTTGATTTTGACTTATATCAAGTGAAGTCAGCTGATTATTGCTACAATACAATTCATTAAGGTATGTATTATTACTAACATCTAAATTTGCTATCCTGTTATCACTACAATTAAGACCACATAATTCTGAATTATTGCTTAAATCAATTGTTGAAAGAACATTTTTACTACAGTCAAGACATGATAAATATGCAGCATTACTAATGTCAATAGTGGATAATCCAATATCACTACAATAAAGAACTACTATTTTTGGGTTTTTACTTATATCAAGTGATTTTAATTTTGTCTTTCCACAGTCTAATCCTACCAGCTCCACATTTCTACTTATATCAATAGATGTAAGAGGATTAGAACTACAGTCAAGTATGCTGAGTATTGGATTTCCACTTACATCAAGACTAGTAATGTTATTGTTATCACAATATAATTCCTCAAGATCTGATAATCCGGTAAAAGAAATATCTCCCTGTAAATTAGAATCTGACCAGTCTATCGCAACAAGCCTGTGTGTATTTTCATCCCACGTATAGCTCTTTCCATCAATATTAGCATCAATATTGGCGCCGGAACTTTTCTGTGATGATATAATCGTATTCAAAGCACTGACATCATCTGTATTCTTTTCAAACGATACAATTATCTTCGTTGTAAGTACCTTTTTATCAAGCTTTTTAGCTCTCTTACTTTTACGATACTTTACAGTAATTTTTATATTACATGTTCCTGCTTTCTTAGCTGTAACTATTCCCTTTTTACTTACAGTGGCAACTTTAGTATTGTCTGACTTAAAGACTTTTGACTTAATATACATTCCCTTTACGCTAATAGTCGCTTTCTTCCCCTCTACAATTGACAGTGATTTCGTAGCAGTTGGTTTAGAAGCCGCAAATGCAGTAACATCGCAATTAGCCAAAATAAGTACTGAAATAAATACGCCAATAATCACTTTATGTAAATTTTTCATACCAATTCCTCCCTTCTTATATCCTATGCTTTTGACACCCAGTTCTTCAGCATACATTACATTATTTTTTACATTATCATTCTCTCTTTTCTGAGAAAGATAACGCACTTTTCTGATTATGCACTTATGCATTGAAAGCCAAAAGAAAATATCGTTACAGTTCACACCTAACATATTATATATATAATAACACCTCGTACCCATTTTTCATAGTTTTAATAATAAATATTATAAAAAATATTAATGAAGTGTTAATTATTTTTTCTGTCTGAAAATTGCAAGAGTAAATTACAATTTTAGCAATAATAAACAATAATCTAATACTGCTCACTATATCCGGATTATTCATTTTGCACAATAACTTGATGCTAAAAGAGAAATAGCTGTATTTCATATGGCCAT
>JALERT010000161.1 GCA_022764445.1 Lachnospiraceae bacterium
TTGATAGGGCAGAGGTGGAAGTGCAGTAATGCATGGAGCTGACTGTTACTAATAGGTCGAGGGCTTAACCAAAAAGTATTGAAAGATTTGCAAAAGAAAGACATAAAAGTTCAGTATACAGTTTTGAAAGTATCAGGGAAAAGACCTAAGCAAATATGCTTAGGTCTTTTTTTGTGATATAGAAGTAACAGTTCAGCCATATAGAAAAGTAGTACTATAAAGTAAAACATTCCAATTCTCTTATATAAGAAAAACACTGGCAGGTATGCAGAAAATGTCGAATTAATTGGTACAAGCAACAAATAAAATAGATATATTTATATATAATGCACAAATCATACTATATTATAAAAGGATTATTTGACAATAATAAACATCTATCCTATAATAAATGCATTTAAATAGTATATTCACATTTATAGATTATGAAGAAAATGTTAATCGTGAAGTACAACAAAATATATGAGGAAGGGAGAGTATAATAGTTATCTTATAGCTATTATAAAAAAGGAAAAATGGTTGAATACAGAAATGGAAACATTTGTTTAGAAAAGTTAGAGGTTAGTGATATTATTGATATTGATGTGCTACAGGATTTTTTGGACAATTTTGCATTGGGGATGAATTGTGCAGCTGTAGCAGTGGATTCTGAGGGAAAAGAAATTACAAAACCTAGTTATTATCGCGATTTCTGTCAAAAGCAGATACATATGTCACAATTAGGTGATAAGAGATGTGCAGAATGTCATAATCATATGGGGCAGGAAGCATTAAAACTAGGAAAACCATATGTCGGTAATTGCCATGCAGGTCTGATTGACTTTGCAGCACCTATTACAGTAAATGGACATCATATTGGGACAGTACTCGGTGGCCAGATTTTAAATAAGCAGCCTAATATAGTATCACTGCGTAATGTTGCTAATGATCTGGGACTTAATCCGGATGAAGTAGAAGCTGCAGCAGAACGAATTGATATTGTATCTGATAGAAATATAAGAGCAGCGGCAGAAGTTCTTTATGTTGTAGTTAATGAAATGGCTCAAAGCGGATTTGGAAGATTGGAAATAGAGTATTTATCTAATACACTTGCTGAAAATTTTATGCAGATTTCAAAGGCAATAGAAATGCTTACAAATTCAGCAGTTGAAATAACAGACAGTCAGCATGAATTGGAAACTGAAATTCAGGGTGTACAAGATTTAGCAAATGAGATAGCTAAGATTAATGATTCTATTGCCCAGGTTGCAAAGAAAACTAAGATGATTGGATTAAATGCTTCAATTGAAGCTGCAAGGCTTGGCGAGAGTGGTAAGGGTTTTGCTGTTGTAGCTAATGAAATACAGCATCTTTCAGGAAATACTACAGCAACTACATCACAGGTTTCCAATCTTAATCAGAGGATTGTAGAAAAAATACAGACAACCATTGAAAATTCACATAAAACACTTGCTGTTACAGAAGATCAGTCAGCAGCAATGGAAGAACTTTGTGCAACTATACAAAATTCTGTAGAATTGGCGGAATCCATAAAAGATTTATTTGCTTAGTAGTAATAGGAAGGCTGAACTGTTACGCTTAGTAACAGTTAGATGTTTTCTTATAAAATAAAAAAAGACCTGTAAACAGATCTTTTTTAACCACACCATGTGGGATTAATAAATAACCGATTTCGGAAAATCCTTATTTGAACTCACCTTGTAAGTTTGTTTAATAAGAGTAACATTTTTTTATATAAATGTCAAGAAGCGAAATCATGAAAGTATACATAGGAGGAATTGAAATATGGGAGTAACAGGAGAATACTATTTAGGATTAGATATGGGAACATCATCACTTGGCTGGGCTTATACAGATACGGAGTATAAGCTCCTTAGAGCAAAGGGAAAAGATTTGTGGGGAGTAAGGTTATTTGATGAAGCCAACACGTCTGTTGAGAGAAGAACTAATCGTGTAAATCGAAGAAGAAGACAAAGACAGCTGGCAAGAATTGGTGTATTAAAAGAATTTTTTGCTGACGAAATAGAAAAAATTGATGAAGGCTTTTTCTTACGCTGTGAGGAAAGTAAATTTAAAATAGGTGATAGAAGTGAAAATAATAAACAAAAGTATGCGTTGTTTGCAGGAGAGGATTTTACTGATAAGGATTATTATGAAAAATATCCAACAATATTTCATTTAAGAAAAGAATTAATAGAGTCGACTCAACCTCATGATGTAAGACTTGTTTACCTTGCGATTTTAAATATGTTTAAACACAGAGGTCACTTTTTAAATTCTGGAACGATAAATATATCTGAAAATAGTAGTCTGAAAAATACAATTTTAGAAATAATTTCCATGGCAGATGATATGGAGATACATTTTAATGCTGAATGTGTTGATGATGAAGTAGAACAAATCCTCAATGATAAACAAATATCAAAAAGTCAAAAACATATTAGATTAATCGAGAAGCTTAATCTTTCTAAGACAAAGAACAAGAGAGAATGTGAGCTTTTAAAACTCATGACTGGTCTTAGTGCTAAATTTGCTGTTATATTTCCGGATGATATAGCGGATGATGAATTGAAGAAGAAATCAATCTCATTTAGGGACAGTAATTTTGAAGAAGAAATTTATGAAATGGAAAAAGAATTATCAGATGAGGATCTTGAACTGATAGACAAAGTAAAAGAGGTACATGATTTGTGCCTTTTAGTGAGCATTAGAAAAGGATATACATATTTATCACAGGCAAGGGTAAGTGATTATGAAAAACATAAATCAGATTTAAAACTTCTGCAGTCACTTGTAAGAGAATTTGTCCCGGAGGAATATGATGATTTTTTCAGAAAGATGGGGAAGGATAATTACAGTGCTTATGTTGGTTCTGTTAATTCAAAGTGTGAAAAAGTCAGAAGAAATCCACAGCGAGGAGGTAAAGCTGTCACAACAGAAGAATTTTATAAAAGTGTAAAAAAGCTTCTTGAAAAAATGCCGGCAGAGGACGAAAGAGTTAAATCTATATATAATGATATAGAAAATGAAAATTTTATGCCAAAGCAGCTTACTGCATCAAATGGTGTTATCCCAAATCAGCTTCACCTTGCAGAGTTACATATTATACTTGAAAATGCATCATCATATCTGCCATTCTTAAATGATGTAGATGAAAAGGGACTGTCTGTTAAAGAAAAGATAGAACAGTTATATAAATTCCATATTCCTTATTATGTGGGACCGGTTAATCCCTATCATAGTGATAAGGGAGGAAATGCTTGGGTTGTAAGAAAAGAAAAAGGTCGTGTTTATCCTTGGAATTTTGAAGAAAAAATTGATACAAGGGCATCAAGAGAAGAATTTATAAAGAAAATGGTACGTCATTGTACATATCTTAATGGTGAGAAGGTTTTACCTAAAAATTCTCTTATGTATGAAAAATTTATGGTGTTAAATGAATTAAATAATGTAAAAATTTATGATGAAAAAATCAGTGCTGAAACAAAACAGGACATTTATAATAAGCTATTCTTAAGTGGTAAAAGGGTAACTGGTAAGAAGTTATTTGATTATTTTGTTGATAATGGCTTATTATCAAAAGATGAAAGAAGTGCTATATCGGGAATCGATAAAGATTTTAACACATCACTATCATCATATGGAAAATTTTATGGTGTATTGGGAGAACGGGCAAATCAGGATGATATGAAAAAAATCATTGAGGATATTATATTCTGGGGAACAGTATATTCCAATGATAAGAAAGTAGTCGGAGAGTGTATAGATGAAAAATATCCTGATGTATTTACAAAAGAAGAGAAAAAGAGAATATTAGGATTTAAATTTAAAGACTGGGGAAAATTATCAAAAGAGTTTTTGGAAATGGAAGGTGCAGATAAGAATACAGGTGAGATTCAATCTATTATTCAAAGAATGTGGAATGAAAATGTTAATTTAATGCAGCTCCTTAGCAGTGACTATACTTATATTGATGAAATAGAAAAAAAGTCGTCCTCAGCAGAGTGTACACTTAGTGAGATAAGGTATGAAGATATTTGCGATATGAACTTATCGGCTCCAGTAAGAAGAATGGTATGGCAGACATTACTAGTTTTAAAAGATGTACATAAAGTTTTAAATAAGGATCCAAAGAAAATCTTTGTCGAAATGGCAAGGGGCGGAGGCAAAAAAGGCGAAAGAAAAGCTTCGCGAAAGAAGAAATTTCAGGAGTTATATAAGAAATGTGCAGAAGATGAAAGAAAGCTTGTAGAGCAGATTGAACATACAGACGATAGTGAGTTTAGAAGCAAAAAGTTATATTTATACTATTTACAAAAGGGAAGATGTATGTACACAGGTGAAAGAATAGAATTGTCAGAGCTTTTTAATGACAATAAATACGATATTGACCACATATATCCAAGACATTTTGTAAAGGATGATAATATTGAAAATAACCTTGTACTTGTAAAGAAAGAAAAAAATGCTCATAAAAGTGATACATTCCCGATAGAAGAAAGTATTAGAAAAGATATGTGGGCGTGGTGGAAATCTCTTCATGATGAAGGATTTATGAATGATGAAAAATATAAGAGGCTGACGAGGAAAGAGGGATTCACAGAACAGGATCTTGCAGGATTTATCAGCAGACAGCTTGTAGAAACACATCAGGGTACAAGAATTATGACACAGATACTAAAAATGGTATTTCCTGAGTCTGATATAATATTCCCTAAGGGAAGCAACGTTTCTGAATTTAGAAAGAAATTTAATTTACTTAAAGTGCGTAATGTAAATGATTTTCACCATGCACAGGACGCATATCTGAATATAGTAGTTGGTAACTCGTATGATGTAAAATTTACAAAGAGTCCTATGAACTTCGTAAAAGAATATAACAGGGATAAACGTAAATACGCATATAATATGGGAAGAATGTTTGAAAGAGATATAGAGCGTGATGGGAAAAAAGCCTGGATTGCACCGAAAGCTGAGAATGAGAATACAGGAAGTATTGTTATCGTTAAAAAGATGCTTGCAAAGAATTCACCCCTTGTTACAAGAATGAATTTTGAAGCTCATGGTGGAATAGCAAATCAGACTGTGTACTGTGCAGAGAAGGCAAAAGACAAGGTATATCTTCCTATGAAGACATCTGACAGCAGACTTTCCAATGTAGAAGAATATGGTGGTGTTACAAGTATAACTACAGCTTATTATATGGTTGTAGAGCATGGCGATGAGAAGAAGAGGATAAGGACTATAGAGATGGTTCCTATATATCTGAAATCTTATGTAGAAGCATCAGATGAAAATATGATTGAATACTGTGAAAATTATCTCCAGCTAAAAAATCCGAGGATATGTATGTCAAAACTTAAGATGCAGTCACTCATTAAGTGGAATGGCTTTTTCCTTCATATAACAGGAAGGACAGGTAATCAAATTATAGTAAGAAATGCTGTACCTATGTGCCTTAGACAGGAGTGGATTAATTATATAAAGGAGATAAATAACTATATAGAAAAGGGACTCTCCGAGGGTGATGAAACTAAAGTATGCAGAGAAAAAAATATAGAATTATTTAATATCTTGAAAGAAAAACATGTGAGTGGAATTTATGCAAAAAAGCCTAATCCATTAACAAAAAAGATAAAAGAATGGAAAGAAAAGTTTGACGATGCAGATATAGATGCACAGGTTGAGGCATTATCAGAACTATTAAAAATGACTGAGTGTAATAATAATAGTATGGATGCCAAGAAATTAGGATTTAAGGCTTCTCTTATGTTAATCAGTAAAAATATAAGTAAGTCAGATGAGTTTTTACTTATTAATCAATCACCTTCAGGACTATTTGATGATGTGGTTGATTTGAAGAAAATATGAGCTGGCGTATAGTTGTAATCTCAAATAGTGCAAAACTTGATTATCAGCTGGGACATCTTGTGGTAAGGCAGGAGACTACAACTAAGATAAACATAAGTGAAATATCAATGCTTATAATCGAAACTACTGCTGTCTCACTGACCGCTTTTCTTTTAAACGAACTTGTTAAGCATAAGATAAAGGTTATTTTTTGTGACGAAAAAAGAAACCCTTCATCGGAACTTATACCGTATTATGGAAGTCATGATACAAGCGTGAAAGTGCGAAAACAGGTACAGTGGACAGAAGATGATAAAAAGAATGTATGGACAGCAGTAGTAGGTGAAAAAATACGTAAACAGGCAGAATTTCTCGAAGAACTTGGTAAATCTGAGGCTAAAATGCTTCGTGATTATATGGATGAGATGGAGTATGGTGATACTACCAATAGGGAAGGTCATGCAGCAAAGGTATATTTTAATGCATTATTCGGTATGCAGTTTAGCAGAAGCCAGGATAATTCATATAATGCAGCATTAAACTATGGATACAGCATAATTTTGTCGGCATTTAACAGAGAAATTGCAGCAAATGGATATATTACACAGATAGGTCTGTTTCATGATAATATGTTCAATCCTTTTAATCTTGGCTCTGATCTGATGGAACCTTTTAGGATTCTTGTCGACAGAAAAGTGTATAAGATGAAGCCGCAGGTATTTGAGCATGATGAAAAAATGCAGATGGTAAACCTTTTAAATGAAGAAATATATATGGAAGGAAAAAAAGAGATAATCAATAATGCAATTAAGATTTACTGTAAGAGTGTATTTGATGCATTGGATGAAAAAGATATCTCTTTAATAAAATTTTACAGAAATGAGTTATAGGTATATGAGAGTTATTGTTATGTTTGATTTGCCTGTTACAACACCTGACGCAAGAAAACAGTATAGTGCATTTAGAAAATATCTTATAAAAAACGGATTCCTGATGATGCAGGAATCCATATACTGTAAATTGGCACAAAATAGTACAGCAGCAGAAACCATTATAGAAAACATAAGAAAAAACAAACCATCGGACGGATTAGTCCAGGTATTGAAAATCACAGAAAAACAGTTTTCAAAGATTGAGTATATTGTTGGTTCTTCAAAGTCAGAAGTATATGATGGTGATGAAAGGTTGATTATATTATGAAATTGATTCATTCAGAGTATGATATAAAGATTGAGTTAAAAGAAAATGTCGTAAATCTTTTGGTTATTGAAGATAGGAGTATTATGTCAGAACTTGTATGTGAGTTATATAATCAATGTAATGGTCAGGATGGAAGATTTATATTGTCAGATAATTTGAAAGAATTAAAGATTGGGAAAGAGATATCCATTGTATTAGAACCTTTTACAATTAATTGTAATGAAAGGAAGGTGATATCAAAGCTTTATCAGGAACTTGAAGGATTAGCGCTTGAAAATCTTTACGTGGAGTCAATGGAGCTATATTCAGATATAATAAAGTATTCAAATGAGTTATGTCAGATGGTTCCTTATAATTTAACAACACGCAGCGATTTTACACCATTAGATATTATTAAATTATCAGATGTAAAGATTGAAGAAGATACCAGTAGTTTATTGGAAAAGATAATTAATTATCTTAGTGTTATTAGCAGTATATGTCGAATCAGAATAGTTGTATTTGTCAATCTTAAAACATTTTTGAATAATGATGAATTGGTAGAATTATATAAGTATGCTAATTACAACAAAATTCATTTACTTTTGATAGAAAGTACATATAATGTTGACAGTATTTGTGAAAAAACTATAGTAATTGATAAAGATAAGTGTATAATAGATATATAGTTTGGTCTGCAAACTTACAGCATTTACCAAAATGTGAAAGTTCGGCGATAACCTAAAAGTGAATTTGAGGTTTGAGAACCTTGTAAGTTTGTAGATATGTAAAACGATATCTAATTTAAATCCTACAGGCAAAGCGTTTGAGAACCTTGTAAGTTTGTAGATATGTAAAACTATGATGTATGGATTGCTTGTATCATCTCCGTTTGAGAACCTTGTAAGTTTGTAGATATGTAAAACGGTAATGAAATACTCGCATATACTCTCATTGTTTGAGAACCTTGTAAGTTTGTAGATATGTAAAACTAAAAATAAATACATTCAGGAAGAAATTTTGTTTGAGAACCTTGTAAGTTTGTAGATATGTAAAACGGCACACAAAACAGTGTATTAAATGGAATTGTTTGAGAACCTTGTAAGTTTGTAGATATGTAAAACTGAACAACAGGGCGTTGAATTATCACAGAAGTTTGAGAACCTTGTAAGTTTGTAGATATGTAAAACCATATCGGGGAA
>JALERT010000072.1 GCA_022764445.1 Lachnospiraceae bacterium
TGATAGAATTTCGTGATCGCAGGGCGAAGGAACTTGGCATAGAAATGATTGAGTACATCAATGAAGATGGTGTACGTCAGGGAATAAATCCTTTTGATCATGGTGCTGCCTACACAGATATAATGAAAACACAGGCATTAAAGCAGGCACTTGATAAATACGGATTTACGGCAGCTTTTGGTGGCGGAAGGCGTGATGAAGAAAAATCAAGGGCAAAAGAAAGAATTTTCTCATTTAGAAATGAGCATCATGCATGGGATCCTAAAAATCAAAGACCTGAAATGTGGAAATTATATAATTCTAAGATAAATAAAAAAGAAGAGGTACGAGTATTTCCACTTTCAAACTGGACAGAGGCAGATATATGGCAGTACATAAAACGTGAAAATATTGAGATACCATCCCTCTACTTTGCAAAAGTTCGTCCAGTAGTTTACCGTGATGGCAATATTATAATGGTTGATGATGACAGAATGAAACTTCTTCCTGGTGAAAAGATAGAACATAAGAGTGTAAGATTCAGGACACTTGGATGTTATCCGCTTACAGGCGGTTGTGAATCAACAGCTACAACGCTTGATGAAATTATAGATGAAACACTTAGCGCTGTTTCCTCAGAAAGAACTACACGTGTAATTGACAATGAGGCAGCAGGAAGCATGGAAAGAAGAAAGAGGGAGGGATACTTCTAAAATGAGTGGATTATTAAAATTTATAACTTGTGGAAGTGTAGATGATGGAAAATCAACACTTATTGGACACATTCTTTACGATTCAAAACTTTTATATACAGATCAGGAAAAAGCACTTGAGCTTGACAGTAAAGTAGGAAGCCGCGGTGGTGCGATTGACTATTCCCTTCTTCTTGACGGTCTTATGGCAGAACGTGAACAGGGAATTACTATTGATGTTGCGTATCGTTATTTTACGACAGATAAAAGAAGTTTTATCGTAGCCGATACACCGGGGCATGAAGAGTACACAAGAAACATGGCAGTTGGTGCTTCATTTGCAGACCTTGCCGTTATACTTATCGATGCAAAGCAGGGAGTTTTAGTACAGACAAGAAGACATGCAAGAATTTGTGCTTTGATGGGTATAAAGTATTTTGTTTTTGCAATCAACAAGATGGATCTTGTGGGATATGATGAAAAGCGTTTCCGTGAAATCGAAAAGCAGGTTCAGGAGCTTTCTGAAGAGTTAAAACTTGCCAATGTAAAGCTTATACCTGTATCTGCTACAGAAGGTGATAACGTTACAAAAAAATCTGACAATATGAAATGGTATGATTCAGAAACATTACTATCATATCTGGAAAATGTAGACATCACTGAAGATAACCATGAAAAAGGCTTCTATATGCCTGTACAGAGAGTTTGTCGTCCAGATCATACTTTCCGTGGCTTCCAGGGACAGATTGAAGATGGTGAGATTCATAAGGGAGATGAAATCACAACACTTCCTAGTAATGAGACAGCAAAAGTAAAGAGTATTCATGTTGGAGATAAGGAAAGTGATGTTGCTGTAAAGGGACAGCCTGTCACAATTCAGTTAGACCGCGAAGTAGATGTATCAAGAGGATGTGTTCTTACTGTCGGATCAGACGTTAAAGTTGCATCGTCTGTAACTGCAACACTTCTCTGGATGGATGATGACGAATTAAGAAATGGTAAAAACTTCTTTTTCAAGCTTGGTACAAAAACCATACCGGCAGTTGTATCATCAATAGAATATGCCATAGATGTCAATACAGGAGAGAAGAAGAAGGTAAGTACACTTAGTAAAAATGAAATAGCAGTATGTGTTATAACACTTGCAGATAAAATTGTTGTAGATGAGTTTAAGAAACATAAGACACTTGGTGAATTTATTCTTATCGACAGAATTACCAACATGACATCGGCATGTGGTGTAGTTGAGAAAGTAAATACAGAAGAAAGCGGTCTTTATGAGGGAAGAATTGACAGAGAGGTACGAGCAGCAATTAAAGGTCAGAAAGCAGTTACTGTTGAGTTTATAAAAGATGATAAATTAATAAACCGTGCTTTTGCAGAAGATGTAGAGAAATTACTTAACCTGCAGGGAAGACATACATACCTATACGCTCCTTCTGAGGGAGAGGACATTGACACAGTAATTAAACATTTGCATAGAGCAGGTATTGTCGTACTTCTTTTAGTTGATAAAAAACAGTCAGACTCTATAAAGAATAAAGATGAAAGTTACGTAGATGACTGGAATAAAGATGTCACGGATGCAAAGGAAGCAGCAAAAATTATCAGTAAACTTTCTGCTTATGAAGATGTAGTAGTAAGAGAGAGAGATTATATTTAATGGAGGTAAAGCCAATGAGATTTAATACGGCACTTTTACATAGTGGAAAAATGGGAGATGATGTGACAGGTGCTACATTAACTCCGGTTTACCAGTCCAGTGCTTTTTATCAGGAGTCAGCACAGCAGCATGAAAAACTTTTCCATAATAAAGCAAATGGTTATTCTTATACAAGAATCAATAATCCTACTATTGCTGCTTTTGAAGAGAAGATGACATCACTTGAACAGGGAATTGCTTCAATAGCATGTGCATCCGGTATGGCTGCTATAACAAATGCACTATTAAACATAGTAAATGCAGGTCAGGAGATAGTAGCAAGTTCGAGCCTTTATGGTGGTTCAATTGATGTATTTCATGATTTTGAGGCATTTGGAATAAAGACTCATTTTGTCGACATCGATAATGAAGAAGAAATAGAAAATGCAATCAATGAAAATACGAGAGTAATATTTGCTGAGACTATAGGTAATCCAAAGCTTGATGTAGTCAATATAAAAAGTCTTTCAAAGCTGGCACATAAGCATAATCTCCCGCTTATAATGGATAATACAGTAGCCACTGCTTATCTTGTAAGGCCTATCAGTCTTGGTGCAGATATAGTAGTTAATTCCACATCAAAGTATATAAATGGCAATAGCAATTCAATCAGCGGTGTAATAACAGACAGTGGTAAATTTAAGTGGGATACTGAAAAATATAGTGGCATGGCTGAGTATAAGAAGTATGGACCATTTGCATTTACGGCAAAGCTTCGTAACGGGCTTTTCCGTAACACGGGTGCGTGTATGGCACCACAGACAGCATTTTATAACCTTCTCGGGATGGAAACATTTGGACTTCGTATGGAGCGTGCCTGTTCTAATGCGTTAAAGCTTGCAGAGTTCTTATCACAGTATGATGATGTAAAAGTGAATTATCCCGGACTTAAGAGCAGTAAATGGCATGATACAGCTGATGAAATCTTAGAGAATGGTTATGGTGCAATACTTACAATACGTGTAGGCTCAAAGGAACGTGCATTTGATATTATAAATTCACTTACCATACCAAAGATAGTGTCCAATATAGGGGACACTAAGACACTGATTATTCATCCTGAATCTACACTTAACGCACACAGTACAGATAAAGAAAAAGAAGAAGCCGGTGTATTTGATGATCTTATCCGAATAAGTGTTGGTATAGAAGATATAGAAGACCTTATAGAAGATTTTAAAAATGCATTGGATAATTAAGGAGGAGAAAAGTATGGCAGTAGATTATGCAGCATTGAAAAAAGGCGGTTTTATGCGCCAGAAACAAAAAAATAATTTTTCACTTCGTCTTGCAGTTGTAGGAGGTAATCTTACATCAGAGAACCTCATGAAGATTGCAGAAGTTGCAGAAAAATATGGTGATGGTCATGTACATCTTACTTCAAGACAAAGTGTTGAGATTCCTTTTATAAAGGTTGACGATATCGAAGAAGTAAAGGCTGAGCTTGAAAAAGGAGGATGTAAGCCGGGTGTATGTGGACCACGTGTACGTACAATTACGGCGTGTCAGGGTAATCAGATTTGTCCTAGTGGTAATATTGATACTTATCATATTGCCCAGGAGCTTGACAAAAGATATTTTGCAAGAGAACTTCCTCATAAGTTCAAGTTTGGTGTTACAGGATGTCAGAACAACTGTTTAAAGGCAGAAGAGAATGATGTAGGAATTAAAGGTGCAACAAAAGTTAAGTGGAAGGAATCAGAATGTATTTCATGTGGAGTATGTGAAAAGGCATGTAGAGAGGGCGCAATCACTATAGAAGACGGAAAGATTAAGCTTGACGAAGATAAATGTAATTATTGTGGAAGATGCGTTAAGTCATGTCCGACAGAGGCATGGGATACAGAATCAGGATACCTTGTTTCATTCGGTGGTCTTTTTGGTAACAGGATTCACAAGGGTGAGGAGATAGTTCCTCTTATAACATCGGAAGAAACATTATTCCGTGTAACTGATGCAGCAATCCAGTTCTTTGATGATAATGCAAAACCAAGTGAACGCTTTAGATTTACTATAGAGCGTGTAGGTGTAGATAAATTTGAGAAAGCAATAAAGGAGGCATATAATAATGGCTGATTTTGAAATTGATGAGAGAGTTGATATTACAGATGTTGTCTGCCCAATGACATTTGTAAAGGCTAAAGTTGCAATGGAGGAAATTGAGATTGGGCAGGTATTGGCTGTAAGGATGAATGATGGTGAGCCAGTTGAAAATGTTCCAAGAAGTTTTAAAGAAGAAGGACAGCAGATATTAAAATTAATCAATAATGAAGATGGAACATACGATCTGATTGTTAAAAAGATAGAAGAATAGAAATCATAGGAGCATAGTTATGGCAAAGAGAATAAGTAAAGATGATTTTGAAGCAGAGGTATTAAATTCAAATCTTCCGGTTGTAGTAGAGTTTTATTCAGACAGCTGTATTCCATGCAAGCAGTTATCTCCAATTCTTGGTGGAATTGAAGATGATTACGAGGACAAGCTAAAGGTTGTTAAGGTAAATGTAAACTTTGATGCAGAACTTGCACAGGAGTATGAAGTAGCTGCTTCGCCAACACTTTTATTCTTTAAAGATGGAAAAGAAGCTGAAAGAATAAGAGGTCTTGTCAAAAGACCTGAACTTGAAGAAACAGTGAAGAAATACGCAGATTAAATAAAACGTTATGTAAAATAAGTAAATATTATACAAATAAGTAAATATAAATAAAAATTACAGGAGGATAAAGTAATGACAATAACAGTGGCAGGAGAAAAGAAGGAAATTAGTGATGGAACTACAGTAACAAAGCTTATAGCTGATGAAAATGTAGAAAATCCTGAATATGTAACAGTTACAGTAAATGATGAATTTGTTACAAGAGATAATTTTGATACTACAGTTTTAAAAGAAAATGATACAGTTGAATTTTTATATTTCATGGGAGGAGGCGCTTATTAATGGCATTTACAAATGAGCAGATGGAGCGTTACAGCAGACACATTATCCTTCAGGAAGTTGGTGTCAAAGGACAGAAAAAATTACTGAATGGTAAAGTGCTTATAATCGGTGCGGGAGGACTTGGTGCACCTGCAGCTATGTATCTGGCAGCAGCCGGTGTTGGTACTATCGGTATCGTTGATGCAGATGAAGTTGATTTATCTAACCTTCAGAGACAGATTATTCATGGAACAGCTGATGTAGGTAAGGCTAAGGTAAAGTCAGCTAAAGAGACAATGAATGCAATGAATCCTGATGTTACCGTTAATACATATCGAGAATTTGTTACATCTGAAAATATAATGGATTTAATCAAGGATTACGATTTCATCATTGATGGAACAGACAATTTCCCAGCAAAATTCCTTATAAACGATGCCTGTGTAATGGCAAAGAAACCATTTTCACATGCAGGTATCATCAGATTTAAGGGTCAGCTTATGACTTATGTACCGGGAGAAGGACCATGCTATCGTTGTGTATTTAAAAATCCACCTCCAAAGGATGCTGTACCAACATGTAAGCAGGCCGGAGTTATAGGTGCTATGGGTGGTGTTATCGGAAGTCTTCAGGCTATGGAAGCTGTTAAATATCTTATAGGCGTAGGAGATCTTCTCACAGGTAAGCTTCTTACATTCGATGCTTTGAAGATGGAATTCCACACGGTAGTACTTCCAAAAGCTGATGGAAAATGTGCAGTATGTGGAGATAATCCAACTATTACGGAACTTATTGATTATGAGCAGGTTGAATGTGACGGAAAGTAGGGAAATATGTTATACTTAAAAAAAGAAGATTACGAAAAGATGCTTAAGCATTGCAGGGAAGGACTTCCAAATGAAGCATGTGGTCTTATAGGCGGAGTTGTCGAAGGAGATAAAAGAACTATTAAGAAAGTTTATCTTTTGACCAATATCGATCAGAGCAATGAGCATTTTTCAATGGATCCCAAAGAGCAGCTTGAGGCTGTAAAGGATATGAGAGCAAATGGACTAACTTTGCTTGGAAATTTTCATTCTCATCCTGAGTCTCCATCAAGACCATCAGAAGAAGATAAAAGACTTGCATATGATTCAAAAGTAAATTATCTTATTCTTTCCCTGATGGATAATGACAATCCTGTTTTGAATGCATTCTGGATTGATGAAGAGAAAAATGTAACAAAGGAAGAACTTGTTATAGAATAAAAAGATAGGAAGAAGGCGGGGTTTAGCTGCCTTCTTCTTTAACGTTTACGAATGTGGCCGGACTGTTGATATAGTTCAGCCTGTAAATTACAATAGTGTGATTTCAAAAGTTGTGTTATAATCGGTGGTGAGACTTAAGATAAACGGAGGCTTGATATGCACTGTATCAGCATAAATCATAAAAATAACAATGCTAAAGTCAGAGAAAAATATGCACTTGATAATGAAGAACAGGAAAGATTCTTAGAGCTTGTCAGAGCAAGTGAAAATATAAGTGGTGCTGTTCTTTTAATGACATGTAACAGATGTGAGATATATTTTACAGGAAATAAATATTCGATTGATGAAGCAGAGAAGATTTTTGTAAAGATAAAGGAATGCGATATTGATTCATTTCGTGAAGTGTCGATGCGTTATGATAAAAAATCGTCAATAAAGCATCTTTATATGGTTGTCTGCGGTCTTGATTCCGCTGTTTTAGGCGAAGTTGAGATAATAAGGCAGGTAAAGACGGCTTACCTTTTTTCAAAAGAAAGAAATATGACTAATTCGGAACTAAACATTGTATTCCAGGGAGCTCTTGGAATCGCAAAAGATGTTGCAGATAGCTCTGATATGACAAGACTTCCCATATCTGTAGGGACACTTACAATGGGTGCTGCACTCAGATTTTGTGAAGATGTGGAAGAACCTCACATACTGATAGTTGGTGCATCAGGTGACATAGGCTCAATAATTATGAAGGATCTGTCAGATTGCGGTAAAGATGTTAAGATAGTAGGGACAAGCAGAAAACACAGGAAAGACAGCATAGAATTTGCCGATACAGAAAATATAAAATGGGTTCACTACGACAAAAGATACGAATATATAGAATGGGCAGATGTTATAATCAGTGCTACAACCAGTCCTCATTATACATTTCTTGCAAAGAATATATGTAAGTATGTAAATGATGGAAGAAAGAGGTTATTTATAGATCTTGCAGTACCAAGGGACATTGAAGAAGAAGTAGGAAAAATTTCATCCTGTACACTTCATGACATAGATTATATTAAAGAGCTTGCCAGGGAAAATAATGATAAAAGAGTTAATGAAGCTAAAAAGATAGAAATTTTAGTTAAGAAAAAGTCTGAGGAAATAGAAAAAGTTCTTATATTCAGAGATTTTGTTGAGAACAATGAAAGTAAAATGGAATATTTAAAAAATAAGGATGCAGCATGGCTTCTATATTATCTTAGGGAGCATGTTGATTTTGATTCATTTAAAAAGATTTTATATACTTTGGAGGATAAATAATGGCATTTTTTCCTTTTATGATACAGCTTGATGATAAGAAATGTCTGATAGCAGGTGGTGGAAAAGTGGCTTACAGGAAAGTAAAAATGATGCTTTCATTTGGAGCATTTGTAAATGTTACAGCTCCTGATATATGTAAGGAGATAATAGAATTAGACAGGGAAGAAGAAAGACTTTCGCTTGAAAAAAGAAAAATTCTGCCTGATGACATAGATGATAAAGACGTTGTAATAATGGCAACTAATGACAGTTTAGTCAATAAAGAAATTGCAATGCTTTGCAAAGAAAGACGAATACTTGTAAATGTGGTAGATGTAAAGGAAGACTGTGGTTTTTATTTTCCTGCAGTAATAAAACAGGGAGATGTTGTAATATCCGTTTCTACGGGTGGTAATAGTCCTTTACTTGCATCACGCATAAAAAAAGATATTCAGGAAAATATCAGGGATGATTATGGTAAAATAGCTGATGAAATGGGAAAAGTCAGGGAAAGTGTAATAAATAGCGAGCAAAATGAATCTGACCGTAAGGAGATTTTTGAAAAGATGATAGATAAAAAGCTTGAAGATAATGTTATACGGATAGGGACAAGAGGCAGCAAGCTTGCTCTTATACAGACGGATATGGTCATAGATAAACTAAAAATGACTCATCCTGAGTATAAGTATGAAAAGGTGATATTATCTACCAGGGGAGACAAACAGACTAATGTTCCGATTACTTCTTTCGGGGGAAAGGCTGTATTTGTAGAAGAATTTGAAAAAGCTCTCACAGATGGAAAAATAGATATAGCAGTTCACAGTGCTAAAGATATGCCAAACCCATGTAAAGACGGTCTTCTTATAGCAGGTACTCTTGAAAGAGCGTGTCCACAGGATGTACTCATATACCCAAAAGGTAAAAAAATCAGCAGGGATGACAGTCTTGTAATTGGAACGGGAAGTCTAAGAAGAAGGTGTCAGATAAGGGAATTGTTTCCTAATGCTATATGCAAAGATCTTCGCGGCAACATAGGTACAAGGATAGATAAATTAAAAAGCGGCAAGTATGATGCTATAATATTAGCGGCTGCCGGACTTGAAAGACAGGAACTTACAGAAGACAATGAGCTTGAATACAGATATCTTTCTGTAGATGATATGATACCAGCAGCAGGTCAGGCAATCATTGCGATAGAGACAAAAGAGGGGACAACTGCACAGAGTATTGTTTCTGACATCTCCGATAAAAAGGCAGAGAAGAATCTTATGATAGAAAGAGCTGTTCTTACAAGACTTAATGCGGGATGTCATGAGCCTGTTGGGGTATTTTCTGAGATAGAAGATAATAACCTATCTATAAGACTTATTACAGACTCAGCAGAAGGTATTGTACGAAAAGATGTACAGGGGAGTCTTGAAGACTGGGAAAAGCTTGTAGAAGAATTGACGGAGGATGTAAATAAGTTTACTACAAATTAGGTTTATGCTATTAAATGATTATAAATATCATGGTGTGAGTGTCAAAACAATATTTAATTACTTATATCATATAATATTATAATTTATCAGGAAGGAGTATCATAGTATGGTATATCTGGTTGGTGCAGGTCCCGGACATCCGGGACTTATAACGTGTAAAGGACTTACTCTTTTAAAAGAATGCGATGCTGTTATATACGACAGACTCGGAACAAGTGAGCTGCTTGAATACGTAAGGGATGACTGTGAAAAAATATATGTAGGAAAAAAAGCAGGAGCACATTACAGAAAGCAGGAAGAAATAAATGAAATAATTATAAAGACAGCAGGGAAATATAAAAAGGTTGTTCGTCTTAAGGGGGGAGATCCCTTTGTATTTGGAAGGGGCGGCGAGGAGATTACAGCCCTTCAAAAAGAACACATACCATTTATAGTAGTTCCCGGAGTGACTTCTGCAATATCTGTTCCTGAGTTAGCTGGGATACCTGTAACCCATCGTGAAAGCAGTCGTTCATTCCATGTAATTACAGGTCATACAAAGGGAGAAGCAAAAAATTCACTTGCTCATATACACAAAGAAGAGGGAACTTCTGTATTTCTTATGGGTTTATCCCATCTTGGTGATATAGTTGATAAGCTTATAAAAGAAGGTCAAAGTAAAGATACGCCCACGGCAGTTATTTCAAATGGTACAATGCCATCGCAGAAGGTTGTATATGGTACTCTTAATGATATAGAAGAAAAAGTAAGAGAAAGTAAAATATCATCACCGGCAATCATCGTAGTAGGAAATACAGCGGCGTATCATTTTATATCAGAGGATATTGGAGCTTTTTCCGGTAAAAAAGTAGGAGTAGTAGGTACAAAGGTTTTAAGAGATAAGATACGTATTCTTCTTGAAGATGAGGGCGCTAGCGTATTCTCTGTGCTTGATATGAGGGTTGTTCCTTCTCCTAAGATGGAAGAACTTATAAGTGCCATAAATAATATCGAACAATATAACTGGGTTGCATTTACAAGTCAGAACAGTATAAAAATATTTTTTGATGAATTAAGGAAATGTGGTGTAGACTATAGGAGACTTTCAGGTGTAAAATTTGCCGTAGTGGGAAGTGGAACAAAAGCTGCCCTTAAGAAGATGGGATTTGAAGCAGACTTTATGCCACAGGACTATACAACAAAAGCTCTTGCAGAAGGTCTCGTTAAGATTATGAAAGATGGTGAAAGACTTTTACTGCCACGTGCTAAAAGGGGAAGTAAAGAGCTTGTAAGGATTTTGAATGAAAATAAGATTGATGCGTTAATACTTCCTATATATGACGTAGTTGGATTTAGAACAGAGAACTGGGATTATCTTGACGACTTTGATATAATAACATTTGCGAGTGCATCAGGTGCGGAAGCGTTTGTACATGAACTTGGAATTGAAAATGTACATTTATGGGAAGAGCGAAGAAAGAAAAATAATGTTAAGATAGGTGCAATAGGTATGCTTACATCGCAGGCTCTTGAACAATACGGTATACATGCAGACTGTATACCAAAGCAGTGCGATATAGAAAATATGATAGAAGAACTACGAAACATATAATATACTGGAGGAAATTATGATTAGACTTAGAAGACTTAGAAGTACAGATGTTATTCGAGATATGGTAAGAGAGACAGTTATTACAAAAAATGACCTTGTCTACCCTGTGTTTGTAAAAGAAGGCGAAAATGAGAAAATACCTGTTGACTCAATGCCGGGAATATATCAGTATACTATTGACAGGTTTGATGAAGAACTTGACCGTATAAAAGAAGCAGGGATTCCTGCAATACTTATCTTTGGAATACCTGAGCATAAGGATGAATGTGGAAGTCAGGCTTATGATGAGAATGGTATTACACAGCGTGCAATACGCCACATAAAAGAAAAAGCACCGGAACTTGTCGTAATAGCTGATGTATGTCTTTGTGAATACACATCTCA
>JALERT010000073.1 GCA_022764445.1 Lachnospiraceae bacterium
TTTTTAATTGGGATATGAAAAAAGATATCATGGAGCATTGGCTGGTTATAGTGATAAAATTCTTCTGGTTGGAATCAGTTATGATGCAAAAAGAAAATAAATAGGGTACTTGAAAAATCAAGTACCCTGATATATAATCTACTTAGAAAGGTTATCGGATGCGAGATCCGATTTGCCCTCAGTAAATTTATAATTTGAGAAATTAAGCGTTCACTTTGCGAGGGTGGGACGCTTATTTCTTTTTGTTAGTATGATTGTCTATGTATGACAGTGCCGCAAATATTACTAACAATAAAGTTAATACTTCCATTGTGTTCATAGGGCATCACCCTCTTTCGTAAGACTAGAGGGCATCTAACAATCGGAAAATCACATCCAGCTTTCTTTTCAATTATACAATGTATATTATATCATATGTAAAACAAATGTTCAATCAAAATAAGCTGCGTTGATACGTATGTTTTATTCATTGAGGAAATGTCAGTCGATTTTACTATTTGGGGATGAATGGTACCAATATTATTTCCTGGTTGGGTCTATAAATATATCAATATTAGGCGCAGCATAAGAAAATATTATAAAAAGTAAAGTAAAAAACAGTACTATTAGTTTAAATGGAATCTGGAATTTTCCTAATTGGCAGGATAAAGTTAACTTGTAAATTGTATAAAAGGATATAAGGGTGCTTATGGCGAATGTAGCAATATCTAAGATTAGCAAATTATATCCAAGTATTCTTGTATAAGAATAGAAAATTGCTGGTATCAAAAGTGTACCAAGTAAAATACCGAAACTAAATGCGGATGTGACACATGGATATTCATTTTTTATCTGTTTATTCATAAAAATGGAATAAAACAGCATAGGGAAAAATATTAGTTTCATATGTTCCCAAACTGATTCGTTAACAGGAGAAATTAATCCGACGATAAAATTATTGCCCAGGCAATCATATGCAAAATGCATAAGTGTTCCAGTAATCAAAGTAAAAATAATTCCAATAATAGTATAAAGTTTTAGCTTATTCAAAAACATCACCTCATACTTATTTATATGATATTGGGAAAAGGATATTCAGTTTAGAAATAATTTTAATAAAATGTAACAGTTCAGCCACATAAATTTATAAATACTAGTATCTAATTCACTATCTGGCGTTTAATATCCCATAAAGAGAACTAACAATAGTATCAAGATTTTCAAGTTTGATAGAAGAATAATTCATAACATATGTATTAGTTGATGTATTGGTACCTTCATGAAAGTATATCGATAAAGGCACAAGTTTTATCCCTTTTGATAGTGCGGCTGCTACAATTTCGTCTTCTGTTTTTGGCGTGTCTATATGCATAAGAAAGTGAACTCCTGCCTCTTCTTCAGTTATAGAAATATAACTGCCAAGAGGCTTTTTCTTAAATGCATTTAAGATGGCGTCACGCTTATTCTGATAATAATTCCTAAGTCTGTTTATATGCTTTTCAAAGCTGCCATCCATCATAAATCTTGCGAGCGTATATTGTTCAAAATTAGATACAGTGCATGAGTAAAAAGAAAGCTTTTTATAAAATCTGTCAGCAAGCGGATCGGGAAGAACCATGTAGCTTATTCTTACAGTTGAACATAATGTCTTTGTAAATGTATTCATATAGATTACCTTATCAGATACATCAATGCTTTGAAGGGTAGGAATAGGCTTGCCAGAGAGACGAAGTTCGCTGTCATAGTCATCTTCAATTATGTAGCGCTCCTTTTCTTTCGATGCCCATCCAAGAAGCTCATATCTGCGGCTTATTGGCATTACAATACCTGTAGGAAAGTGATGGGATGGTGATATGTGCATTACATCTATTTTATTATCAATAAGTGATTCTACAGGAACTCCTTCTTTATCAATATCTATAAATTTGTATGGTATATGCATACTTCCATATATTTTAGCTGTCTTTGTATAGCCCGGATTTTCAACGCCGTATACCATGTCATTGCCAAGAAGCTGAATTATAAGGCTGTAGAGGTATTCTGTACCTGCACCTATTATAATCTGCTCTGGTTTAACATACATACCGCGAAAATCCTTTAGGTATTTTGCTATTGCTTCCCTGAGAATCATTATTCCGCCGCAGGGTGCATTTGTCATAAGCTGGGTCTGATTGTCATTTATTACGTCACGCATAACTTTTGCCCAGATTGAAAATGGGAATATGCTGTGTTCTGTCTGGTTGCTGGAAAAGTCAGCAACATATGAATTATCACCACTTGTAAGTACAACCTGTTCTTTGGTGGCAGGTTTTTTCTGTATACTGTTGTTATTAAGATCAGAAACATAATATCCCTTTTTTGGAAGTGAATAAATGTATCCTTCAGCAATTAACTGGCTGTATGCATTTTCTATTGTAATTACACTTATACCCAGATTTTTTGCGAAAGTTCTTTTGGAAGGAAGCTTGTCTCCAGCCTTGAGTTTTCCCTGTATTATGTCTTTTTTGATACATTTATATAAATATTCATATAATGAATCTGACCCTGTATTGTTTAGATTATATGTCAACATTTTTATTATATCCTCCAAACTGACCTTACTGAATATATGCGTATTGATGATTTTAAAATAGTCACAATGTAAGTATAATCGTCAGCAGTAAATATGTAAATACTAAAATGGAGGGTAAAGTAATGGCAGAGAATACAAGATATGAATTAAATAAGGAACTTGCACAGATGCTTAAGGGCGGTGTAATCATGGACGTTACAACACCTGAGCAGGCTAAGATTGCAGAGGCAGCAGGTGCATGTGCAGTTATGGCACTTGAAAGAATCC
This sequence comes from Lachnospiraceae bacterium, assembly GCA_022764445.1. Lineage (GTDB taxonomy): Bacteria > Bacillota > Clostridia > Lachnospirales > Lachnospiraceae > Butyribacter. Next base: position 2,819 of record JALERT010000073.1, read on the forward strand.
CAGCAGATATAAGAGCTGCAGGCGGTGTATCACGTATGAGTGATCCTAAGATGATAAAAGGTATACAGGATGCTGTATCTATCCCTGTAATGGCAAAGTGCCGTATTGGTCATTTCGTAGAAGCACAGATTCTCGAAGCTATAGAGATTGATTACATAGATGAGAGTGAAGTTTTATCACCAGCAGATGATGTTTATCACATCAATAAGAGAGAATTCAAGGTTCCATTTGTATGTGGTGCTAAAGATCTTGGTGAAGCACTTAGAAGAATTAATGAAGGTGCATCAATGATTAGAACAAAGGGCGAACCTGGAACAGGTGATGTAGTTCAGGCTGTAAGACATATGAGAATGATGAACAGCGAGATCCAGAGATTAACAAGTATGCGTGAGGATGAACTTTTTGAAGCAGCTAAACAGCTTCAGGTTCCTTATGAACTTGTTCAGTATGTACATGATAACGGAAGACTTCCTGTAGTTAACTTTGCAGCAGGCGGTGTAGCTACTCCAGCTGATGCAGCTCTTATGATGCAGCTTGGTGCTGAAGGTGTATTCGTTGGTTCAGGCATTTTCAAATCAGGAAATCCTGAGAAGAGAGCACAGTCTATAGTAAAGGCTGTAACTAACTACAAAGATGCAGAACTTATTGCAGAGCTTTCTACAGACCTTGGAGAAGCAATGGTCGGTATCAATGAGCAGGAGATAGCGCTTCTTATGGCTGAAAGGGGTAAGTAATATGAAGGTCGGAGTTCTTGCACTTCAGGGTGCATTCATAGAGCATGAGAAAACATTGGAAGAACTTGGTGCTACTTGTGTAGAATTAAGAAAAAAAGAAGATCTTGA
>JALERT010000119.1 GCA_022764445.1 Lachnospiraceae bacterium
AAAGTAAGTGATAATATATTAGATGTGATTGAACGACTGGAGCAGTTTCCATATTCCGGTTCATTAACACCAGATGAATGGTTGAATGAGCAGGGATACCGTATGGTTATTTGTCAAAAGCATATAGCGATTTATCGTGTAATAAAAGAAAAGGTATTCGTGTATCATATTGCAGACACGCAGACAGAGTATACTAAGTTATTTTATTAATTTAAAATTAAAAAGTGTCACAATAGGGTTCTTTTTTAGTTACAGTTCACACCTTTTTTACAAAGTAAGTGTTTATTATGGGAAATGAATACTTGCAATTTTTCTTACATGTGTTATAATATATATTACAACAAGGGTTAAGGATAAAAGTGTAAAAGGAGGAAATCTATGCTATTAAGTACTTATAAGAGAGTCATCGAGTTGTTTGAAAATGGCAACGGATACCGCAGTGCGGCAGAACTCAAGGAGCAGAAGATAACAACTGTTCAGATTAAGGAACTTGTTAGTGAAGGGATTGTTGAAAGAGTATCTCATGGTTTTTACTGGCTTATTGATAAGGAGAATGGCAAGCCGGAGAATTATCAGCTTATTGAAGCATGTATGGTTAATCCACGTTCTGTAATATGTGCTGACAGTGCATGCTATTTTCACGGACTTATTGATAAGGCACCGGAGAAGCTGTCTGTTGCTACACTTAAGACAGACCGATCACGTATGCAGCTTAATTTCCCTGTGAAAAGGCATTATTATTCTAATCTTGCGTTCGATGAAGATATGGAAGTTGTCGAAACACCATATGGGGATATAAGAGTCTATGATATCGAAAGAAGCGTTTGCGACTGTATCAGATTCAGGGAAGATATAGGTGAGGATATGCTTAATATTATCGTAGAAAATTTCCTTAAGTTAAAGTCGGATAAGATGGATAGGCTTCTTGCATATGCTGATGCGATGCGTGTAGGTAAGATTGTAAGGAATAAGCTTGGACAGAATGAAAAGTAGAGCTTAGTACAGCGAAAGTTAAGTTTTGGTTAATATTAGTTGTACTATCTTAATGTAGGCGGAGGTTTTGTGGTAACGCAGGATACGTGAGGGCTGGAGTCGGAGGTATTCTGCGTTATTCTGTTTAAAAAGGAGATGGGATTTATGGGTAAAGTATATGACAAACTTATGAACTGCTATAAGTGTTTTAGCGAAAAGATTGATTTTGTACCAGAGATAGCACTTGTTCTTGGCTCAGGACTTGGTAATTATGCTGATGATATAGAAGTAGTGGCAGAGCTTGATTATCACGATATCGATGGTTTTCCCGTCTCAACTGTGCCTGGTCATCAGGGAAAGTTTATATTTGGATATGTAGATGGTGTTCCCGTTGTATGTATGAAGGGAAGGGTTCACTATTATGAGGGATATGACATATCAGACGTTGTACTTCCTATACGTCTTATGAAGCTGATGGGAGCTAAGGTACTTTTTCTTACCAATGCTGCCGGTGGTGTAAATACCACATTTGAAGCAGGTGACTTTATGATGATTACAGACCAGATATCCGATTTTGTGCCATCTCCTCTGATCGGACCGAATATTGATGAGCTTGGTGAGCGTTTTCCTGATATGAGTGATATATATGATAAGAGATTGCAGAAGGTTATAAGAAAGACAGCGGCATTTCTTGATATTCCCCTTAGGGAAGGTGTTTATATACAGCTTACTGGACCAAACTTTGAATCACCTGCGGAGGTAAGGATGTGCAGAACTCTTGGCGCTGATGCGGTCGGTATGAGTACATCTTGTGAAGCTGTCGCAGCTAATCATATGGGAATGATGATATGCGGTATATCATGTATAGCCAATATGGGAAGCGGCATAACTGCCAATCCCCTTACACACGAAGAAGTTCAGGCGGCAGCCGATAAGTCGGCACCTGACTTTAAGAGGCTTGTGACAGGATGTATAAAGAGTATTCATGAAGCTATTGTATAGATAGGAGAGCGTATGAAGATAAGGATATACAATGCGAGAGTTCTTTCCATGAAGAAGGATTGTAAAATTATTGACGGCGAAGTTCATACCGATGGAAGTAAGATTACATTTGTGGGTAAGAAGGATGAAGGTGTTAAAAGAGCAGTTAATGTGTCGTTTGACAGAGAGATTGATGCTCGCGGTGACATTGTCATGCCCGGTTTTAAGGATGCCCATACTCATTCAGCCATGACCTTTTTACGATCTTATGCAGATGATCTTCCACTTCATGAGTGGCTTAATGACCGCGTATTCCCACTGGAAGCGAAGCTTACAGAAGATGATATTTACTGGTGCAGCAGACTTGCAATACTTGAGTAT
>JALERT010000122.1 GCA_022764445.1 Lachnospiraceae bacterium
AATATAGATGATTTCAGAAAAGAACATATGGCTGATGATTCCCTTAACTATACACTTGTAGAACCTGAAAAAGCACAATACCTTACTTTTGACAAGTTCTGCGTCTGTCTCAAAAAAGAAAGTGATTTTAAATCATTCAGAAAAAAATACAGTCAGAAGCTTACTTTTATCGACCGCGGAGATGATTTCTGGGAAATAGTTCCTCTCGGCTGTTCAAAGGCAAGCGGTATGAAATACCTTATGGATTACTTTAAAATACCTGTCGAAGATACATTTGCAATCGGAGACAGCAGCAATGACCTTCCAATGCTTGAATTTGCCGGAACAGGTATAGCCATGGGTAACAGTTCTGATATTGTATTCAAACATGCTGACTATATAACTGATGATATTCTAGAAGACGGTATATATAACGCGATGAAACATTTTAAACTTATATAAAAATAAGCCAGTCAGGCTCCCAATTACTTCAATCACTTAATATTCATTGTGCCAGTACAACGAACAATACGGAAAACCGGCAGGTTATTCCCCTACAGAATGACCTGCCAGTTTTTCAAGTACTGATTTATATATCATAATAAGATATGCATCAATAAAGCAATATTTATTAGATAAAAATTCTATAAGCTTGTATATAAAACAAACTCCCATAAGAGCAAGACTTATACATGTTACATAGTAGTCAAGTCCCAGTGCAAGAAGAAGTATATTGGCTGCTATGTAAAATGCCAGAACAGTACCAAATTTCTTTCCAATCTGAACGGCTGTAAACAATACATCCGTAAGACTCTGAACTCTTTCATCTATATACTCTTCACTTTTACGGTGAAGTATTTCGTACATATCCTTATATATTTCTTTATCCTCAAGTCTTGACGGTTTCTCTTCCTTTTGTTCCATTTCTTCTTCACAGATTCTCACATAATGACGATATCTGTTTTTTCCAAATTCTTCGCGAAGACATTTTTTAAAAACGTTCATTTATTAACTCCATCTATTCTTTTTTTCATACTAATCCTGCTTTTATTATATTCAGATTAATTGATTTGTTGCTGTACACACCTGCGACATTACTGTAATAGTTACGTTCACACCTGACATTTGTTACATTTCTGATACTATTTCAAGTGCATCATCATATTCAAAATTCTGGATTGCATCATATACTCTTTTAAGCTGCTCCTTCTTATCATCAGAACACGCAAGAAGCATCTCATCAAGAATCTCTGTAATCTCAATATATTCAAAATCTTCTATACAGGACTTTAACTTATCAAGATTCTGCTTAAATGCTGAGTCGGACATGTCAACTTTCTCAACAGTCTGCACCGTTCTTTCCGCATATTCTTCACAGGCTTTCTTTAAGTCTTCATATATCTGGTAAACCATATTCATATACTGTTCCATATTGTTATGAACATAATGATTTTCAAATTCTTTGGCAGCATACTCCATCATCTTTGACTTTTCTGCAAGACCGTCAGCCCCTATATTAAGGAATATGCCTTTAAGGCTGTGAAAATAAAGTGACATCGGCTCCATCTGCTCTGTATTACGTATCGCATCAATGGCATTATAATTATCTAAAATATTCCTTACACTGACATCCAGAACCTTCATATAATTTTGTATATTTCCTGCCATTAGTGACATTCCTTCTTCAAAATTAAGACCACTTACTTTTTTCAGAAAATCAGTATCATCTTTTTCATCATCTGATGATTCTTTAACTTCTTTCTTTTCATTTATAAGATTGTACTTTTCAAGCAGTGCTTTTAATTCCATTGGTTTAACAGGCTTCTTTAATACACCTGATGCTCCTGCTTTTTGAAATGTATCTATAAGTTTGTCATCTACTGTTGCTGACACACCTATAATTATCGGTTTTTTGTCATTTTTTGCTACAAAGACTATCTGATGTGTTGCTTCTACTCCGTCCATATCAGGCATAAGATAATCCATAAAGATAATATCATAATCACTATTACATGTTTTATCTATCGCCTCCATACCTGACTCTGCCGTATCTGCATCAACACCGCATCTGTCAAGAAGGTTAGCAAGAACCAGTATGTTAGCTCCATTATCGTCAACTACCAATGCTTTTTTTCTTCCTGAATCAACTGCATTCTCACCCATACAAACTACCTCTCTCTTTCATTAAACATTTGCCCTAATCTTTTAAACAAAATTATAAAACATCCGTTACTATGAACATCATATATATTTACAGTAGCAAAAACCAATCTAAGTATATCAAATCAGACAAGACATTACAAGCAGTGTTACATTTCTCCCCTATCCTCTGACATAATTTAGTTATTGGTGCATAGTCTGACAGAAGGTGTCAGGCTTGCGTCTGAACAGTAACTCCTGCAACAACACACACTTTTTCTATGCCATACGAAGTAAATAAATCTATCATCTGTCTGTCTATCACCTCACCGCTTACTGCTATAGGTACTGCCGGCGGGCACGATATCGTTTCTGCCGCACATACTCTTCCAAGAGCCTCTGATACATCTATCATCTCAGACGGAGAAAAAACTGCCTCCCTAATTGTCATTGATTTTTTTATTTTTTCGGGGTATATGTCCTTATAGACGATTTTTTTCTTCGCATTATTTGTCAGGACACTTTTATCTGCCCAGTTAACTACTCTTTCAAAATCTGTATCGCTATTCTCTGTTGAAAACATCAATACTATAAACTGTCTGTCAGCATATTCACATTCAATGCCGTAATTTCTCATTTCTTCTGCTATCATCTCACCTGTATAGCCAGAAGCAGCAGCATCTATTACTATCTTTAACTTTTCTGAGTCGATTACTGGTACCGACTTATTCCTTAGCATCTTCTTTGTCTTATCAACTTTTTTAACTGTTTTCAAAAGTTTATCTCTATAATCTCCCGCAAGGTAAGCGTTGCATATGTCAAGTGACTGCATTATGAGATAAGAAGGACTTGTGGAGCCAAATAATGTAAGGGCTTTGCTCATATATCCTGTATACCTTTCCTTATATCTTTCTGATATATGAACATAAGCACCACCTGTAAGTACAGGAAGCGTCTTATGCGCCGAATCACAGCATATGGCTGCGCCGAGATTCATTGGATGAATATTGTCCTCCATAAATGCAAGGTATGCTCCATGTGCGTTATCTACTATAAGAGGAATGTCATACTTATCACAAACTGACGATATTTCTTTTATATCTGCAATATTGCCAAGATAATCGGGAGATGTGATATAAACTCCCATAGGCATTGTCGTATACGATGAAAGCTTCTTATCAAGCATCTTTCCTTTTATCATTCCGGAGCATATACTTGATGAACTGCCAGGCATCAAAAAGTCTATATCTATATCGATAAGAGCACATGCATCAATCATGGCTCTGTGCACATTTCTTGCTGCAATTATTCGTGGTCTGCATACTTCTTTTTCCTTATCGTAACCGCATAAATCATTACCGCATGAATTTTTTTTCTTAGAAGTCCTGTTTACATAATCATGACGTACTGTTTCAAGCATTGCCTTGATACACTGTGACGAACCTTCTGTAGAGTAAAAAGTAGCACCTGCTCCAAAAAGAGAGGCAGCATTTTCCTGGCTTTCTTTTATTATGCCATCTGCCATTGAGAGAACATCTGCGCCCTTAATCTCTGTAATATCCATATCTTCACAGCCCAAAAAAGCCTGACCTTTGTGGCCAGGCATATGCAGCCTTGATATATGAGCTTCTTTGTATTTTCTGACAAAATCATATATAGGTGTATTCAAAACTAATCCTCCTATTGTAAGAAAGTAAAGGCAGGATTCTTTACTGCAATTTTTTCTCCCATTTTGACAATTGTTTCATATCCTTCTGATGTATTGTCAAGAATCTCATCATCAATTTTAATCTGATCCTTAGAAAAAGCAAGGACAACCGTAGAACCACCAAATTCAAATCTACCCTTTTCCTGACCTCTCCTTACATCACAACAACTGTTGTAATTACGTATACGGCCTACCATCATTGCACCGACTTCCATCATAAGAACTTTTCCAAAGTTATCACTGTTTAAAACTGAAAACTCTCTTGTATTTTCTTTATATATAGGATATTCTTCACCGGCTATTGGATTAACTGTATGAAATACTCCGTCTATCCTGTAATTTCTACCCATCCTTCCTGAATCAATAAATGCATACCTGTGATAATCATCTACACAAAGTCTGAATATAAGGACATATCCGCCTTTGTAATAATCAGCAGCCTTACTGCTTCTTGTAAGACTTTTCATTGTATATTCTGTTCCCTTTATATTAAAATGTGAGTTATCATCTATCTTATAAACAGTAAGCTTACCATCACATGGAGAGCATACACTGTCGTTATCCATATCAAAGTTTCGTCTGCCTTTTTTTATCTGCCTTGTGAAGAACTCATTGTAACTTCCGTATGAAGCTTTTTTATATTCTGACATATCAATTTTATTTTTTTTAATAAAAGGCTTAATCATAAAACATGATAATGACGAATCCATAAAAACACCTGCTGCTTTTGAAACAATAGGATTTATAAGAATTTTAACTACCTTTCTGCCAAAACTTGTCTTATAAAGCATATGAATAACTTTATCCTGTAATCCGTCATCGGATGCAATCTTTACCCTTTCTCTTTTTTTATCCATCAGACATCTTCCTTTCTAATATATCAGTTAAATCATTTAGTATAGGAGAATAGCCTTTTATTCATTATGTAAATAAAAGAGTGTTCTGCTATTTAATATTTAAAAAATGATTTTAATATTCTCCATAAAGGCTGCTCATGAAATGATCTCCTTGGTATATGAAATCCTGAAAAAACAACAATTATTATTACAGCAACTGCAACTATACATACAAGCACACATAATACCTGATTACTTGGTTTCTTAAATTTGAAATCTACTATAAAAAGTGTACCAACTAAAAGCAAGGCTATATGTAATGATATTATAAATACAGTGTTACTTACAAATACCTGAAGCATGAATACAAGAGGAAGGACTATTGCCATAGATGTTATTGGAAGTCCATGATAGTATTTATTGGCTCCATCTTCTACCTGCTGTCTGTTGGTTTCAAGAACATTAAAATAGGCAAGCCTTATGACTGAACATATGCCGTAATATCCTATAATAATAATCCCAATTATTCCCCTTACACCCAGGAGATGACAAAGCATTGCCGGAAAAATACCAAAACATACTACGTCGCACAGCGAGTCTATCTGAACTCCAAAACTCTTTTCATCATCTGTTCTGTTCTTTTTCGTCCTGGCTATTTTGCCATCAAACATGTCACATAGTCCCGAAAGTGCCAGACAAAATACAGCAGTCCTGAATCTTCCTGCTGATGCCTGTGTCATACCGAATACCGATATAAAAAGACTTATATATGTAAGAACAACCGTATAATCATAAAATCCTATCATTTATCAATTCTCTCCTTTTTGTATACCATTGACCAATATGCAAATGCTGTCATAACAGCACTGATCAAAAGTTGTGTATAGTATGTAAGTCCCCTGCTTACAATCATAACCGGAAGTGTATATTTTCTTCCGCATATATCAGTAAATATATCCATGAATAGCTTCTCGCTTATACCAAGTCCTCCCGGAAGAGGAAGCATATCTACAGCTACAGAAATCATTCCCTGTAAAGATATCACCGTAAATGCATCGAAGCTTTTAAGTTCAAATGATATAAATACTATATAAGTAACAGAAAAAAGTAAAACTCTCTGAATAAATGTTATTAAAAATACATTCAATATAACTGCCCTGTGAGTTGCAAAGTATTCCGCCACCTGACGGTATTTCTCCATGGATACATGAATTTTTTCAAGGTATATCTCTTTCTTTTTTACAAAACTGCTTTTTTTCCTAAAAGCACCTATCATCTTACATGCAGCATCCAGACATGAAACGCATATATTTTCTGCAAGCATTGGATGAAATACAAGTAAAAGCATGGCTGATACACATATTACATTCAGCACTATCCCAAGATAACACCAGCCTGCAGCAGGTGCAAGATATCTCATTACCTTTGGCGGCCTTACGATAAATATAAAAAGACCTATCACCACAAGAACAAACTTATATGTAATTGTAACTACCATAAGCACAAGCGTTGAAACAGTAAGCGACAGCTTATCCTTCTTCATAAAGTAAAGCTGTGCCGGCTGTCCCCCTGTCGCTGACGGCGTTATAAGACTGAAAAAGAAACCCGCAAATGAAAATAAAAAGCAATGCGTAAGTTTAACTTTTTCACCTAATGTCTTTAAAAGATAATATATTATTACTGATTCACATTCAATAAAAATTATAACAGTAATAACGCCTAAAATCCATAGTCTTATATCACCTTCACGAAGATAAACACATATCTGGCCTAAATCTTCACCATGAAAAACAGAATACAATGTAAGAAATACCACAAGTAATAAAAAGCATACATTAAAGAAATTTTTCTTTGTCATATTATTTTTCTCCAAATAATCTGCCATTTATTGTATCAAATATCTTCATAACAGATTTATATATATCTGTGTGATTGGCAATATAAAAACATAATTCAGCTATAAATAATCCTGCAGCCACGTCTATCAGGTAATGCTGCTTTGTAAACTGTGTAGATGCACAAACAAGTAAAGCAAATATCAGAGAAAACCCCTTATACCATGATGGAATATCTTTTCTTCCTCGTATGCCTACGAAACACATCCAGCTTACAAGGCAGTGTATCGACGGAAAAAGATTGGTAGCAGCATCGGCACTGTAAATAAATCTTGTAAGTATATCCGACAGACCATTTCCAACAACTTCAGGTCTTACATTGGTAGTAGGAAGCAGTATAAAAAATATACCACATATTATACGCGACATATAGTCGGCTGTGGCAAACTTAAACCACTCTTCTTTACCGCCGCGTGTAATCATTATATAATTAATCCCCCAAAAAATAAAACATATAATGTAAATATATACCCACTGTGACACAAATGGTATACTTCTGTCAAGTGATGATGTAAAATCATAATGCTTTGCATTTCTCATAAGAATCTGACAGCCACTATAAATTAGCTGATTAAATATGAAGCAGAATATAACAGATAAAAAAGCATACTTTGGTATAATCTTTCCTATTCCCGCTGAATACCACTTACTGAATTTATTTTCTTTCATTGACATACTCTCTTTCGATAACCTTCTATATTTAAAGTCAGTTTATACTACTTTGATTCATTATTTTCATCTTTTTTTGCATCATCCTTCTTCATGACATCATATATAAGCTTATAAGCATACATAAATACCGGAATTATAACTGTCGCAGCAATACACCCCCTGAAAAGTCCCTGTGTATACGGCGTTGCCATGATACCTGATATAAATGTCAGGATATAAAGTCCAACCAATAGTATTACAAGAAAAAGTGCAAATATTCTCTTTAATTTATCCATAAATTTCCTCTTTTCTTTTATAATGTACTCTCGGGCTCTCTCTTACACCTGCTATGATTATGGTAATGATTTCTTTTTACTATTCTCATATATAACACTCATCAATAACTATTCATACTAATTCTCATGAATGTATCTGAAATACTCTTTAATTGTCTTTTCGTAGCCATTGTCAGAGGGATTATAAAACTTTCTACCCACAAGCTCATCCGGAAGGTACTGCTGTTCTACATAATGCTTTGGATAATCGTGTGCATACTTGTAGCCTGTCCCATGACCTAGCTTTCCCGCACTTTTATAATGGGCATCTCTAAGATGATTAGGAACACCGCTTATTTTCTCATTCTTAACAACCTCCATAGCCTCATCTATTGCACTTATGGCGGAGTTGCTCTTTGGCGCACTTGCTACATACGCGGCTGCCTGTGCAAGAACAATCCTTCCCTCAGGCATACCAAGCCTTTCAACTGCCTGCGCCGCACTTGTCGCTACGACAAGTGCCTGAGGATCAGCATTAGAAACGTCTTCTGCCGCACATATCATTATCCTTCGTGCAATGAATTTAACGTCTTCTCCGGCATAAAGCATCTTTGCAAGATAATAAATTGCAGCATCAGGATCTGAACCACGCATACTCTTTATAAAAGCAGATATTGTATCATAGTGGTTATCTCCTGTCTTGTCATATCTTACTGCCCTTTTCTGTATACATTCACTTGCAACATCAAGAGTTATGTGGATTATCCCATCCTCGCTTCTGTCTGTTGTAAGAACGCCAAGTTCTATGGCATTAAGTGCTGACCTTGCATCCCCACCCGATATATCAGCAAGAAATTCAAGTGCATCATCATCTATCTGTGCCTTGTAAGAACCAAGACCTTTTTCTACATCAGTTACAGCCCTAATAATTAATTTCTTTATATCATCTGTGGATAATGGCTTAAGCTCAAATACAACTGACCTTGATATAAGAGCACCATTAACTTCAAAATAAGGATTTTCTGTAGTCGCACCTATAAGTATAACTGTTCCATCCTCGACAAATGGAAGAAGATAATCCTGTTGTGCTTTATTGAATCTGTGAATCTCGTCAATAAATAAGATTGTTTTTCTGCCATACATACCGGCATTATCTTTCGCCTTTGATATGACGTCTTCCATATCCTTCTTACCGGCAGATGTAGCATTTATCTGCATAAAATCTGCACTTGTCGTACATGCTATTACTTTGGCAAGTGTAGTCTTACCTGTCCCCGGAGGACCGTAAAATATTACTGAACTTAATTTGTCTGCCTTTATAGCCCTGTATAAAAGCTTTCCTTTACCAATTATATGTTCCTGGCCGACAACTTCATCTAAAGTAGTCGGTCTTAAGCGTGACGCAAGGGGGGAATCCTCATCCTTTGACTGCTCACGCATGTAATCAAATAAATCCATAATTAAACCTCTGTTTACTATAGTACACTTATAACTTTTCCTTTGACTTTAAATTTTATTTCAACATTATAATGGATAAACAGGTTCTCCATCAACAATTGCAAAGTAGATATCCTCACTATCGTCAATAACTGCCTGTCCTGCTGTTGCCTCAACTACCTTTTTTACAAATGAATCACATAAATCTTCCCTTACAAGAAGCTTCATTATTACTTTGTCGGAATATTCTGTATCAATAGTTGTAAGCTCCATCTGTGCCGCTATGTACTGAAGTTTTCCTATTCCATTATAATCAGTCTCTATTATTACCTTTTTTCCATGCTCCCTAAGTGCAATCTTACTCGCTGCAATACCTGCCTGCGTTGCCTGCGAATACGCTCTTACAAGACCGCCTGTTCCAAGAAGCGTACCGCCAAAGTACCTTGTAACGATTACAAGGATATTTCTTATATCGGCACCTGTAATTACTTCAAGTATAGGTCTTCCCGCCGTACCTGCGGGTTCACCGTCATCGCTGCACCTTGTAATCTCGCCTCTTTCACCAATTACAAAAGCGTAACAGTTATGTCTTGCATCCCAGTATTTCTTCTTAGTTTCCTCTATAATTTTCATAGCTTCTTCTTCTGTACTCACAGAAAAGACATTGGCTATGAAACGAGACTTCTTCTCAACAATTTCATCACTTCCACCACTGTAAACTATATTATATGCCACTACGACCGTACCTCCGTATCTTCTTAAACTGTGCATAAATCGAAACCACAGCACTTATCAGAACCAATATATAAAAGCTTACTCCCCTGCTAAGAAGCATAGCAGATACTGCTATACTGTGTCCCATTACAGGGGCAAATAAAGCTACAAAGAAGCCTTCGTTGACACCAACACCTCCCGGAAAAGGAAGTATGTCTATACAAACTGATACAAAGCTCTGAAGTATTATTATATCCATACACGAAAAACTTCCTCCGCCAAGAGCCAGATATACAAACCACGTTACTGCAAAATATGCAATCCTCTGGATAAGTGTGGTAAT
>JALERT010000137.1 GCA_022764445.1 Lachnospiraceae bacterium
CTTCTTATGTTATTATTGTAAGAAATTTAGTGCGTAAGGTTCAGCAAAAATGTGAAAGAGGTGATAATATAGGAATATCTATTTCTAAGATGCTTTAGCAACATCAGATTGATTTTGCTGTATATGAAAAGATTCTTCTGATTTAACAGCATTTTAAGTTTAGTATTTCAACATTTAACTGCAGAATTCTTTTGGAATTGGAAACGGAGGTAGAGTGATGAGCTGTGCATATAAAAATGGGAATTATTGCGCTTTGGGGAGATTAATAATGTTTGGATGCCCCAAAAACTGTCCAGATTATTGTGAAACCAGCTCAATAGATACTAGTATTGAGTTAAGTAAAGAAGAACAGTATTACGTAGATTTGTGCCGTAACATTCGTCAGTTTGTAGCTTTAGGACAAATAGAAATTAATACAAAAGAACATTCAATAAGTGATAATTTGCATTTGGTTAAATTCCTAGAAATGTGCGGTAAATCATTTAAAGAAGTTATACTGCAGTATTTAACTGATATTCAACCTTTTCAGTTAAAACGTGATGCTGCTCAAGAATATGACAATTCTGTATATTGTGTAATAGACTTAAGTTATAGTTTTGCTTTATATCTTAAGATAACTTTTACATCTGATAAAGGGATTGTAATAAGCTTTCATGAGAATCAGATAATGAATCAAAAGAAATACAAAAAAGAGACAAGTGATTTAAATTATATGATTGCTAAAACAAGTTTACCTGCAGGTACTTTTGCTTCTATTCCTGTAAAGATTTCACATGGTCTAGTAACTTTTGAGTTTGTTACAACGTGCTTTATTATTGATACCGATTTAGTAAGAGTAAATTTGGAACACGTAAATTCCATATATTTAGAGTATGCTAATCAGAAGATATCTGATTTGGTAGGTGAGCAAAGGGAAGTCTTTAGCTCGGTAAAAGAGGTTTCCTTTACGTCATATGGGGAAGCAATTTTAAATAATATTTCTGTGTTGGTAGATGCAATCTGTTTTACGCATTTAAAGCAACAAGAAAAGCTTGAGCTAATAGATACTCTTAGATTACAAATGATAGGTTTGGTACAGCTACCTGATAGTCAAAAGTATATTGAGGCTTTAGACGAGAGATATTCAATGAAGTTAGGTAAGGCTAGCTTTCAACCTAGAATTCTTTTGGAACTTGAAACGGAGGTAGAGTGATGAGCTGTGCATTTGATTTAAAAGCTATGCAGGATTATGATGGAATAATGCGTGGTTTTGAAGTTGTTGATCATTTTAAACGATTGAACATAAAGAATATTAACTGGGAGGACGAAGGACGTTATCAAATGTTTTGTTCTATCTTTGCAGATGATTACAATGAGCATAGAGCAAACTTTTTAGCATATGCAAAAGAAGGAATGAATGCTAGAGTTCTTTGGGAATTAAGAAAATCAGCTATTCTTTGGGATTTTATGGAAGGTTCAAAAGATCCCTGGTTCTTTGAAGGTCACAAAGAAGGTTGGAATAAATATCAAATAAAAGAATACCGGTCTAATGTGCTTGGAACCAAATTCAGAGATTACGAAGATCATGATTGGCAATATTTTTGGGTTATAGACCTTTGGTACGGAAGGGATTTTGCTTACGATTATTTTAATCCTGAGATGTGCTTTGAGGATGGGGACCCATACATGATAGATGATTTAGGCGATCCACCAAGGGATTTAGCATGGAGAATAGTTCCTGTACGGTCATACACTCCAAAGTGTAGACAAGGTACACCGGAATGGGTAAAACCATGGAATTAAAGAAAGAGTTCTATAGTTATATAACTATAGAACCCCCCAGTAACTTTCAATTGCCTCTTTATTGAGCCCTTCACCTATTACAATAAGTATTGCCTGTCCATTTTCTATCGGTCTTATATCTGTATACTGATGTGTTGCATTGATTGAAATCCAGCTTCCGTCACTCAGCTTTTGAAATCCTTTGATGCGTATGACTTTACCGCATTTATCGTCGGATAGGATATCAGAGCACGTCTGCTTCAAAAATTCTTCTGAAAAATCTCTGTTCATAAAGTAGAGGGTATCATATGTTTCCTTTGTATCAGACCACAGCTTAGTATAATCGGCCGTGTGGTATCCTGAATTCATTATTGAATCATAATCACTTTCAGAAAGTTCATCCCAGTTTTTTTCAATCATAATCTGACCGGAAGGCTTTTTACAATGAAGCATTTCAATTGAACTGTCTACAAAGTCAATGGTAGAGCTTAGTGTATTTTCATCATTTTCCTGTGTATGGCTGAATATTATACTGCCTGCCTGTGCTGCCTGGGAGGCGAGTATATAGCGTGATGATTCTGACAGATTCTTATCGATACCGGCATCGATTATAGTGATGACATTGCCGATTTCATACCAGCGGTCGAGAGGATCTTCGTGCAGTACATCAAAAAATTCATCCATATCAAATATACCTGATGGCTCCACCAATATTCGGTCATAGCCGCACATACCCATAGCGATAAGCTTTGTCTTAAATCTTCTTCGGTGGCAGTCGTCATCGCATCCTCCGGCAACCATTTCAAGAGTACAGTTTTCTCCAAGTATATCCTGAAGCAGCATAGCATCGACGTTGACGGCTCCAAAGTCATTTTCAAGTATTCCGATATTTTTTCCTTTATCAATAAGGTACTTTGCGTATTTTCGTATAAAAGTTGTCTTTCCTGAGCCTAAAAATCCTGTAATTAAATCAATCTGAATCATCGCTGTCTCCTTTTTATGTCAATAATAGCTAATTATTAACTATAAGCCATTTAATTATAAAAATCCAGCTTTTGTTTTTTATTATGGCAATTCGATACAAAATATGTTAGAATAAAAATGGTTGTGAGGAGAGTATAAAATGATAAAGAATATAGTTTTTGATGTAGGTGGAGTTCTTCTTGAGTATAGATGGAAAGATATGCTTATGGATTATGGTCTTGACGAAGATACAGCCATAATAGTTGGAAGTGAGATGTTTGATGATCCATTATGGGGTGAGTTTGATCTTGAACTGCTGCCTGAGGAAGAAATAATTAAAAGGTATGAGGAGAAGTATCCAGAACATAAAGATGCAATACGTTGGTTTATAACCCATGGAGAGTTTATGCACGTGCCACGTCCTGATGTGTGGGAAAAGGTTCATACGTTAAAGAATAAAGGTTATGGGAT
Source organism: Lachnospiraceae bacterium (assembly GCA_022764445.1). Lineage (GTDB taxonomy): Bacteria > Bacillota > Clostridia > Lachnospirales > Lachnospiraceae > Butyribacter. The sequence continues at coordinate 3,196 of JALERT010000137.1, forward strand.
ATATATTCTTTCTAATTATTGTGAGGATTTTTTCAAAAAGCATACAAAGGGTGCATCATTTATGGATGATGCAGATGGTGCAGTTGTGTCTTACCAGATACACAAGGTTAAGCCTGATAAAGAGATATATCAGTATCTTTTTGATAAGTATTCTCTAAATCCTGCAGAGTGCATATTTTTTGATGACAGATTAGAAAATGTCGAGGCTTCCAATAAGCTTGGTATGAGGGCTGTTCAGATTACATCTAAAGAGGTGCTTCTTAACGAACTTAATAAGTTACAGCCAACTGAAACTTAATAAAAAACTTAATAAAAAAGTTTATAATAAATTTATATATAATGAAAGGATGGGTTTACTATGAGTAAATTTTATTATGGTATCGATATAGGCGGTACAACAGTAAAGATAGGTCTTTTTGATGAGGAAGGCAGCATGCTTGAGAAGTGGGAGATAGATACCCGCAAGGAAGATTCAGGAAGCCACATTCTTCCTGACATAGCTGAGTCAATCGACAAGAAAAATAAGGAGAAGGGTATTGAAATGAGTTCTGTCGCCGGAATAGGTATGGGCGTTCCGGGACCTGTTACAGAGGATGGACGAGTTCTTAAATGTGTCAATCTCGGATGGGGTATTTTAGCTGTAGCAGATGAAGTCAGAAAGCTTACGGGAGTTGACAATGTTAAGGTAGGAAATGACGCCAATGTTGCTGCACTTGGTGAGCAGTGGAAAGGCGGCGGAAGAGGATTTGACAGTATAGTTATGGTTACACTCGGTACAGGTGTAGGTGGTGGAATTGTAATAAATGGTAAAATTCTTACAGGAAGCAATGGAGCTGGCGGTGAGATTGGTCATCTTACAGTTAATCCTTCTGAGACAAGAAAATGTGGCTGTGGCAAAAAGGGATGTCTTGAGCAGTATTCATCAGCTACGGGTATAACAAGGATGTCTGCAGAACTTCTTGAAGAATCTGATGAGCCATCATCACTTCGTGATTATGATGTGCCAATCACAGGTTTACAGTTATTTAAAGCGTATAAGGAAAATGATAAGCTTGCATGTGAGATAGTAGAAAAATTCTCATCATACCTTGGCCTTGGTCTTTCTCATGTTGCAACGGTCGTTGATCCACAGGCTTTTGTCATTGGTGGCGGTGTTTCTAAGAACGGACAGATAGTTGCAGATGTAATAAAAGAGCAATACGAAAAGAATGTTGGCCTTTTTGCACTTAAAGGAAAAGAGTTCAGACTTGCAGAACTTGGTAATGATGCAGGTATGTATGGTGCAGTAAAGATGGTTATAGATTAAAATACAAAAGGGGTAAAAAATGTCAGAATGTAAATATAAGTCTTTTGATGATCTTCCTGAGGTGAAAGGCTTTGAAGCTATGCACCAATATCTATATTGTGTAAGTCTACAGCTCATCTGAGTCAAGTACTATTGTGAATGGTCCGTCGTTAAGAAGGGAAACCTTCATGTCAGCACCAAATTCGCCATGAGCTACTTTTTCAGTGTATGAAGAAGCCTGCTCTATTATATAATTATATAGCTTATTAGCATGATCAGGATTACCGGCGTCAAAAAATGATGGCCGGTTTCCTTTTTTGCAATTTGCGTATAAGGTGAATTGGGATACCAGCAGTAATTCTCCGTCAACGTCTTTAAGTGACAGGTTCGTTTTATCATTTTCATCACTGAATATCCTTAGATTACATGCTTTTTTGAGCATCTTGTCAGCTATTTCTTCTGTATCAGAATTACTTACTCCTATAAGAATAAGTAATCCTTTTCCGATAGAACCTATTATATCATTATCTACAGTTACAGATGCATTTTGAACTCTTTGTATTACGAATTTCATTTCTAATTCCTTTCTACTACTATATACTTAGGTTAATATTCCTTACCATAGGTAATTTATTGCACTCTTAAAAAAGCATCCTCAGCAAAACAGTACGGCATTTAGGGTGATTCATACTAGTACAACAACTGTATCATATCATTTTTTATCTCTAAATTAAATACCTAAAGGCTGAACTGTTACGTAATAAAAGTTAAAATTGAAAAAAATCCTTAATCATGATAAAGTAGAAAAAGATTTTATATATATTGAAGGGAGTATATTTTGTTTGGATATATACAGGTACGAAAGCCTGAGCTAAAGATAAAGGATTATGATGTGTACCATGCATTTTATTGCGGACTTTGTGAACGCCTTAAAAAGAGACATGGTTTAAAAGGTCAGATTACACTGACTTACGATATGACATTTCTTGTTATACTGCTGACGTCACTTTATGATGTGAAGTGTCAGCATGAGAAGGTGCACTGTATACTTCATCCGGCGAAAAAGCATGATATACTCTATAATGAAGTGTCAGATTATTGTGCTGATATCAATATGATATTAAGCTATTATCACTGTAAAGACGATAAGCAGGATGACCATTCCGTAAAAGGTTTTATCGGTGAGGCTGTATATAAAAAAAGTGGTAAAATGCTTAGCGATAAATATAAAAATAAGGCAAATGTTATAAAAAATGAATTAAATGAACTTGATATATTGGAAAAAAGCGGTTCAAGTGATATTATAGCTTTGGCAGACTGTTTTGGAAGGATGCTTGCAGAGATTTTTGTCTACAGGGAAGATGCATTTAAGAAATATCTTATGGATATGGGATATTATATGGGAAGATTTATCTATATAATGGATGCATATGATGATTTGGAAGAGGATATAAAAAAGGAAAGGTTTAATCCTTTTAAGAATTTATGCAGTGAAGAGAATTTTGAAGACAAAGTAAGAGAAATGCTCTATAATGAGATATCTCTTGCCTGTGCTGCATTTGAACAGATGCCATGTATCGATTATATTGATATACTTAGAAATATTCTTTACGCAGGAGTGTGGAACATATACGATACTAAAAATAAAGATAAAAACAATACGAAAACGGAGGAAATAAAATGACAGATCCATATCAGGTACTTGGTGTATCACCGAATTCATCAGATGACGAAGTAAAAAGAGCATATAAGGAACTTAGCAGGAAGTATCATCCTGATTCATATATGGATAATCCGCTTGCTGACTTGGCAGAAGAGAAGTTTAAAGAGGTACAGGAGGCTTATACTCAGATAATGGACCAGAGGGCAGCCGGCGGTCAGGGTTATCAGCAGGGCTACCAACAGGGTGGCCAGGGCTACCAGCAAGGGTATCAGCAAGGAGGCCAGGGCTATCAGCAGGGTGGTCAGAACCCTTATAACCAGTATAACAGACAGAACTATCAGAATTATGGTCAGAGTTATGGCAGAAATCAGAATAGTGGAAGCGACTGTGGTACAGGTAACTGCTGCTGTGACCTCTGGATTGCAGATACATTATGTGAATGTATGGGAGGAGATTTGTGCAGTTGTTTTTAAAGTCAGGCGAAGTCGCATGGGGTGGAATCATGATGTCGGTATCAGTTATATTAATAATACTGGCATCTGTTATTGAATCAAGTTCATTATTTTTCTTGGCAGCAGCATCATTCATATGCGGAATCGTACAGAGAAAGTTCTCTGTAAAAGTCTCTGTTTTATTCGCATTTGGAACGTTTATAATTGGTCTTATACTTGCACCGGATAAGCTGTACTGCTTTACATTTATGGGATTTTCCGTATATGTAATTGTAGCAGAATATTTTCGTGAAAAATTAAATGATTCTTATAAAAAAGGCGACGAAAAACTTATAAAAAGAAATACGAAGATTAGTTTCCTGGTAAAGTTTATTGTATATCACTTTCTTTTGGCTTTGGCACTGTTTTTTGTTAAAATATTTACCGGAATTGATATTTCTTCGGCTGCACCATGGATAAAATCACTTGCCAAAGTGCCGGTAATTCTTGTGGTAGCATGTATCATAGCGGCAGAAGCACTTTGGATAATTTTTGACCGGGCATATGTTTTCTTTCAGAACATATGTGCCAGTACACTAGACGTATATTTAAAAAGGTGATATAATTAAAAAAGTGTGGTTTTTAAAGGATTTATTTGTTACTGTAGCATCACAGGTGTGTACAGTAATACTGTCAGCACCATAGGTGTGTACAGCAGATATATTTATACTGAACAGATATACCATATTCAGGGAGGATAATGTAATGGGTAACTTTGATGATGCTAATGTGGATAAAAATTTGTTAAGTCAGATTTTTGCGGATGATGATGATGATGACATTTTAAATGGACTGCTTGAAGAAACTCCTGAGGAAATTGAAAAGGAGTCTGAAAAGCAGGCAGAGAAAAAGAATGAAGAAGATAAATCTGCTGATAAAGAGAAAGATAAGGCTACAGCAGAAAGTAAAGATACAAAAGCAACAGATGTAAAAGCAACTGAAAAAACTGTAGCTTCAAAAGAAGCAGATGTGAAATCAGATACAAAAGTTGTAGCTGCAGAAACTGTTATTGTAAAAGAAGATAAGAAAGTAAGTAATGATAAAGAAAATAGTTCTTCTACAGTTGTTAAAGAAAGTGGAGTAGAAGATGATATTGTAAGAAAAGAGGCTCTAAAGGCTCTTGAGATAGAAAGAAAGAATGGCACTATAACAACTATTACAGAAAAAACAACTATTAACAGCAGTTTCTCTTCAGATGCTTCACTGGAAGTTCTTGGTACCATTGCCGGAGATATTGACTGTATGGGAAAAGTTTATATAAGTGGTTCAGTGCTTGGAAGTGTTACGGCTTCTGAGATATATGTAAATACACCACGACTTACAGGCGGGTTACTAAGTGAAAGTATTATTAGAATTGGCTCCGGTACTATTATTATAGGTGATGTGACCGGCACTTCTGCATATATTGCAGGAGCAGTAAAAGGTAATATTGATGTAGATGGTCCTGTTATCATAGATTCTACTGCAATCATAAGAGGAGATATTAAGGCTAAATCAATTAAAATCAGTGAGGGTGCTGTCATAGACGGATATGTTTCACTTGACTATGCTGATGTAGACCTTGATAAGTTTTTTAAATAAATGAAATGTTGCGTGTAAACTGTAACAATAAAGTATAGGAAAATAATAGATAGGAGAAATATCATGGCAAAATATAAGAGAATTTTATTGAAATTAAGTGGTGAAGCTCTTGCAGGTCCTAATAAGACAGGCTTTGATGAAGCAACATGTATTGGAGTTGCAAAGCAGGTTAAAGAGCTTGTTGATGCGGGCATTGAAGTAGGAATCGTTACAGGCGGCGGCAATTTCTGGCGTGGACGTACTAGTGAAAATATAGACAGGACAAAGGCAGATCAGATTGGTATGCTTGCTACAATCATGAATTGTATCTATGTATCTGAAATTTTCCGTTCTGTCGGACTTAAGACAAATGTTCTTACTCCATTTGAATGTGGTTCTATGACAAAGCTTTATTCTAAAGACAGAGCCAATAAGTATTTCTCAAAGGGAATGGTTGTTTTCTTTGCAGGTGGTACAGGTCATCCTTACTTCTCAACAGATACGGCTACTGTTCTTCGTGCAGTAGAAATTGAAGCAGACATTATCCTTTCAGCAAAATCAATTGATGGTGTCTATGATTCAGATCCGGCTGTTAATCCTGATGCAAAGAAGTTTGATGAGATAGATATCAATGATGTAATCAACAAACGCCTTGGTGTAATAGATCTTGCAGCAGCAGTTTTATGTATGGAGAATCATATGCCAATGATGATTTTCGGACTTAATGAAGAAAATAGCATTGTAAATACAGTAAATGGAGTTACAAAAGGAACTCTTGTAACTGCTTAAAGTATACCTTAATAATTAAGTTATACTTTATTATAGATATATGTAAAAGGTAGGTTTTGAAGAAATATATTTAAATTTATAAAAGAAAGAGGTAAATTATGAGCGTTGAATTAAATCAGTATGAAGAAAAAATGAATAAATCTTTAGACAGTCTTGCAAATGAATATACAACTATTCGTGCAGGCCGTGCCAATCCTCATATCTTAGACAAGATTACTGTTGAATATTATGGTACACCAACTAATCTTCAGTCAGTAGCCAATATATCTGTATCAGAAGCACGTACACTTGTTATCCAGCCTTGGGAAGCAAGTCTTATCAAGGAGATAGAGAAGGCTATCCTTGTATCTGATATAGGAATTACACCTAATAATGATGGTAAAGTTATCCGTCTTAACTTCCCTGAACTAACAGAAGAACGTCGTAAAGATCTTGTAAAAGATGTTAAGAAGAAGGGTGAAGATGCTAAAGTTGCCATCAGAAATATAAGAAGAGATGCCAATGATATGGTTAAGAAGCAGCAGAAAGCCAATGAAATCTCTGAGGATGAGCAAAAAAATGCCGAAGACAGTATTCAGAAGATGACAGATGAATTTGTTGCAAAGATTGATAAAATGATAGAAGCTAAA
>JALERT010000138.1 GCA_022764445.1 Lachnospiraceae bacterium
TCAAGGTAGATACCCTGTTTTCTCTGTGTAAGTGTTTCACCACAGCAGATAATAGGAGTAATACCATGTTCAAATGCCTTGAGAACCTTCTTATTAACTGTCTCATCTGTTTCAGCAAAGTATTCTCTTCTCTCTGAGTGACCAAGTACAACGTACTTAACACCTGCATCTGTTAACATAGCTGGTGAAATTTCACCTGTATATGCACCACTCTCTTCAAAGTACATATTTTCTGCACCGATGCAGATATTAGAACCCTTTGCAGCTTCCATAGCTGGAATGATATCAATAGCAGGTACACAAAATACCACATCAACTTCATCATTTGCTACTAATGGTTTTAATTCATTTACTAAAGCAACTGCCTCGCTAGGAGTTTTATTCATTTTCCAGTTACCAGCGATAATCTTCTTTCTTGCCATGATTAAATTTCCTTCTTTCCAAATTATTTATCGTCTGCTGCTACTACACCAGGAAGATCTTTACCCTCTAAGAATTCAAGAGAAGCTCCACCACCTGTAGAGATATGTGTCATCTTGTCACCGAAACCTAACTGGTTACAAGCTGCTGCACTATCACCACCACCGATGATTGTTGTAGCACCTTCAAGATCAGCCATAGCCTGAGCTACTGCAATTGTACCCTTTGCAAAGTTAGGCATTTCGAAACATCCCATAGGTCCGTTCCATACAACTGTCTTAGCGCCTTTAACTGCATCAGCGAAAAGTTCTGATGACTTAGGTCCTATATCAAGACCTTCCATATCAGCAGGGATTTCACCACGGCCTACTACTTTGAAGTTTGCATCATTTGAGAAATCATCAGCTACTACTGTATCAATAGGGATAAGAAGTTTAACACCTTTCTCTTCTGCCTTCTTCTCCATATCAAGTGCATACTGCTTATAATCTTCTTCAAGAAGTGATTTACCAACTTCCTCACCATGAGCAGCCATAAATGTATATGCCATACCACCACCGATGATAAGTGTATCAACCTTGTCAAGAAGGTTTTCGATAACTGAAATCTTTGAAGAAACTTTAGCACCACCAAGGATTGCTACAAATGGTCTTTCTGGATTATTTACAGCGTTTCCAAGGAAATCAATTTCCTTCTGCATTAAGTAACCAACTACACAGTCACCTTTAACGAATTCTGTAACACCAACGTTTGAGCAGTGAGCTCTATGAGCTGTACCGAAAGCATCGTTTACGAATACATCACAAAGAGATGCAAGCTCTTTAGAGAATGCTTCACCGTTCTTTGTCTCTTCTGCTCTGTAACGTGTATTCTCAAGGAGGATAACGTCACCATCATTCATTGCAGCAACTGCAGCCTTGGCATTGTCACCAACTACGTTTGCATCAGCAGCGAACTTAACTTCCTGACCAAGAAGCTCTGTAAGTCTCTTAGCAACAGGTGCTAAAGAAAGCTCAGGCTTTGGCTCTCCCTTTGGTTTACCAAGATGTGAGCAAAGGATTACCTTACCACCATCTGCTATTAATTTTTTGATTGTTGGAAGTGCAGCAACAAGACGGTTTTCGTCTGTAATCTTACCATCCTGTAAAGGCACATTAAAATCACATCTAACTAAAACTTTCTTACCTTTTACGTTGATATCGTCAACTGATTTTTTCTGTAACATATTTCCTCCATTCCGCCGTATATCACGGCTTCAATAATAATGAAATTATCTGTCTGCCCTTAAAGAGCAATTTATCGCTTTTTCGACACGCCACAAGCGGAGAGTTCTATAACAAAAACTCTATCCTGCCGAATAGGAAATTTCCAATATGCGATAAAAGAAACGAGCCCGGTCCAATGAAAGACCGGACCCGTATATGGATCTAAAACCCAAGTACTTTGAAAACAGAATAAATCTGAAATCATTTACAAAACCTATATAATTATAAATTATGCAAGCTCTGAGAAGTACTTAATTGTTCTTACCATCTGTGATGTGTAAGAGTTTTCGTTGTCATACCATGAAACAACCTGAACTTCGTATAAATCATCAGCTACTTTGTTAACCATTGTCTGAGTAGCATCGAAGAGTGAACCATATCTCATACCAACGATATCTGAAGAAACGATTTCTTCATCATTGTAACCGAATGACTCGTTAGCTGCTGCCTTCATAGCTGCATTGATGCCATCAACAGTGATGTCATTACCCTTAACAACTGCTGTTAAGATTGTTGTAGAACCTGTTGGTGTAGGAACACGCTGAGCAGATCCGATTAACTTACCGTTTAATTCAGGAATAACAAGACCGATAGCCTTAGCTGCACCTGTTGAGTTAGGAACGATGTTTACAGCTGCTGCACGAGATCTTCTAAGGTCACCCTTTCTCTGAGGACCATCAAGAGTCATCTGATCACCTGTGTAAGCATGGATTGTTACCATGATACCTGACTGGATTGGTGCAAACTTATTAAGAGCATCAGCCATAGGTGCTAAACAGTTTGTTGTACATGAAGCTGCAGAAATGATTGTATCGTCAGCCTTTAATGTTTCGTGGTTTGTGTTATAAACGATTGTAGGAAGATCGTTACCAGCTGGAGCTGAGATAACAACTTTACGAGCACCTGCGTTGATATGTGCCTGAGCTTTTTCCTTAGATGTATAGAAACCTGAACACTCAAGAACTACGTCAACACCAAGCTCACCCCATGGGCAATTGTTAGCATCTGGGAAAGCGTAGATTTTGATTTCTTTTCCATCAACTGTGATAGAATCTTCACCAGCTGAAACTGTATCAGCCTTCTCATATTTACCCTGTGATGAATCATACTTTAAAAGGTGAGCAAGCATCTTAGGGCTTGTTAAATCGTTGATAGCTACTACTTCATAACCTTCTGCACCAAACATCTGTCTGAATGCAAGACGTCCGATACGTCCAAATCCATTAATTGCAACTTTAACTGCCATGTTAAAATTCCTCCTAAAATAAAATTTTATAATTTACCGAAAGAAGTTTTACCCTCCAACAGTAATTAATCAACTACGAGTACAGGCTTGTCCAAAGCGTGTCCGTTCGTTCCGTAACACTTTATAACTTACCCGAACCTTATTGTACCCAATTTAATCAGAAATTTCAAGATTATTTTTGTTGAAATTGTCATTTATTGAAATTTTAATGTTAAAAGTTACAGTTCACACTATATCAGCACAATATAATATTCAAGCTTGCTTGTTGTATTATATTGTGCTGATATAGTGGAATAGCCTAACATTTCCTTAATGAATAAAACAAAAGCTGCATAGCAGCGACTGACAGCAGTCGATAACTATACTACTTTTTAAATATAAAAACTGCTGGCAGGTTTTATGAATGAAGGAAATGTTAGGTGTGAACTGTAACGTTGGAATAGCCAAACATATTAAGGCTGCCAGTAAATAATCTTTCCCTCAGCAAGAGATTCCTGTACCATTATCGTCCTCTGATTTGATGATCCCTTAAATACAAGATTAAGATCCTTTTTGTCAATCATAAATTCTCCATCAACGAGAACATCAATATATGACATAAACTCTTTTGTTTCATCCCACTCTTCCATCATTCTGCCGATTACGTCTTTTTCAAAATCATACCCTGTAAAACACCAGATGTCTTTCTCAGGATAAATCTGATCTATTTTCCTAATAAGTGGCAGAAGTCCCTGCTGGTTTGTTTGTTCCAGCGGTTCTCCTCCAAGAAGTGTAATTCCTTTTATATAATCAGGCTTCATGTATTCTATAATGTCATCAATCACTTCGTCAGTAAACGGCTTTCCAAAATTAAAGTCCCATGTTTCTTTATTAAAGCACCCTTCACAATGGTGTGTGCATCCACTAACAAAAAGGGATACACGCACCCCGGGACCATTTGCTACATCACACGTCTTTATTTCTGCATAATTCATTGTCTCTTTCCTCTAAACGCCCGTGCTTTTATTATTTTGGTTACAGTACCTACTCAACATTTTAGTGTGAACTATAACTTACTTTGCTACACGTTTTGCATCCTCTGACAGTCCCATTATACTTTCTATCTCTTCTTTTGGTATCTTTGTATAATCAGAAAGTTCTTCTTTTGTTGGAACACGTCCAATTTCCTCTGTGAGATACTTTGCAGCTTCATTTAATAAATTAGTTCTTGCAAGTACAGCACTTTCCCAGTCTTTATCTTTTGTTACATCATCAATGCTGTTCTCTATGGCATTAACTATCTCCATGTGTATAGTTCCGTATATTGCCTCCATATTGGGTTTACCATCCTGCATGATATATGTTTTCTTATTCTGCTCAATTACAGAAATCCCTATAAGAAGACCAAGATTGCCCTCGCTGATAAGATCATCTATAGTTACTTCTTCATTCTTTACAGCTTCTCTTTCTTTATAAGTACCGGCAATGCTAATAACTTCTTTAAGGTAATTATTAATAACTGTATCTCTTGCCTTTTCATCCCCATCTAAAAATGATTCTACAGCTTTAGTCAGAGAATCTCCTTCCATTTTCTCTATGGAATTTACCTCCTGCTCGTAAAGTTTTCTGTTAATTTCTGCCCTTTCTTTTGCAGAAGTCCCTTTATCTCCCTTTTCTGATGATTTTACTTTTTCTTCTATATCTGAAGTTTTTGCCTCATCAGAAACAGGCTCATTACTTTCTGCTTCTTCATTCTCTGCAGATGGAACAGGCACATAGTCATATCCTTCTATCTCAACACCGCAAGATGCAAGATACTGATATACAGCTTCAAACTTACCTTCATCCATCTGCATGTCAGACAAATAACTCTTTATCTCATCTTTAGTCATCTTGTTTTGCTGCGATACAGCTATATTCTTAATTTCCTCCAGCATTTCAAGGAATTTACTCTGATCTTCCATATATTCTAAACCTTTCTGACGTTTCTTTGTTATCTTGCAAGGATATCAGTAATCTCTGCAATATATAATGTATGGTAATCATTATCCTTATACCATGCCTCATCTATTCCCTGATCGATAAAATCTTCCTTCTTTAAAACTGTATTTGACATAACCCTGCATATAAATACCATGTCCGCCTGGTCTATAAATGGGACACCGTCATGATAGTTTATATCAATCCCAGCCTCTTTTATCTTATCTTCATTGCGTCCCGATACTGCTCCAAGAAATTTCATTTCCTTTCTGTACTTTTTACTTGGAAAACTCAATGAAAACTTTCCTTCTTTATCAATGAATTCTTTTGTGAAACGTGACTGGCGTATAACAACATAGGCAACATCTTTACCCCACATAACACCTACACCGCCCCATGAAGCTGTCATGGTATTTGCTTTTTCTTCATTGCCTGCCGTTACAAGCATCCAGTCTTTTCCAATCTTAGTAAATGGATTCATCTCCATAATATCATCTGTTACTTTCTGAAAACTATGCATAATATCATCCTCCTATTTTTACAACTTTTCTTTTAGATTAAACATTTACAGTTCACACCTAACACTTCCACTATATTACATTATATTAACATAAAATCGACATTATTAATATAATTTTTTATCACGAATATGGTAACAACGTAACAGGCAGTATTCAAGCTGGCTTGGTATACTGTCTGTTACTTATATGGTAGAATAGCCTTTCATTCACGTAATGAATTAAAAATTCTCATTTCGGGTATCGTTAAAAATTAAGAATTGTGTTATTATTCTCATAGTATTATTGTATCAAATTTGCTTTTTTACTGATACATATTAATAACGGGGGTAAGACAATGAAAATAGAAATGCATACACACACAAAAGAATCAAGTCCATGTGCAAAACTAGAGGCTTCTTCAATAGTCGGACTTTACAAAGAAGTAGGATACGACGCTGTGGTCGTAACAGATCATTATAATAAATGGTGCATGGAACAGTCGGGTGCCGCTTCAGCAGATGAATATACAGAATACTTCTTGAAAGGATTTGAAACTGCGAAAAAGGCTGCTGGAGATGAACTTCTGATACTTCCGGGGATAGAAGTATCACTTCTTGAAAGCCCCAACGATTTTCTTTTATATGGAATAACGAAAGATTTTCTCTATGACAATCCGGATATTTTTAGGATGACACTTAAAGAACTTCATTCACTCTGTAAAGAAAATAATATACTTCTTATACAGGCACACCCAAACAGAGGCTACTGCAATCCTGCACCTGTTGACTTTCTCGATGGAATGGAAGTTTATAACGGCAATCCACACCATAATAACAATAATGAAAAGACATATGATATAGCTAAGGAGAATAAGCTTATAATGACATCTGGAAGTGACTTTCACGATAAGGAATATCTCGCTCGTGGTGGTATAATTACAGATACACGCATAAATAATATAAATGAACTTACTGAAATATTAAAATCGTCTTCCTATAGATTGATTTGTGATGGAGAAGGTAAATGAGTATTGAAAAATTATTGCATCTATTCAACAATGTAAAAGATATAATAAACATCATTTCAGCACGAATAAAAAAAGCTGCTATCTCGGCTTATTCCGGACAGTCAGCTTTCTTTATGATGCTGTCTTTTTTTCCTTTTCTAATGTTTATATTTGCACTTCTTAAATATACACCATTTGATAAAAATGAACTTATAGCAATAGCGGCAATATTTCTTCCTGATTCATTTAAATCATTTTTAACTGAACTTATAAATGACATATATTTAAATCAATCGGCAACCATGCTTCCGGTAACTATAATCATATCGCTATGGTTAGGCTCAAAGTCATTTATATCACTAATTCAGGGTATTAATTCCGTAAATGAAATAGAAGAAGACAGAAACTTCATTGTGATAAGATTTTTTTCTGTACTTTATACAATCGCATTTGCAGCATTAATAATTGCAACACTTACCATAATGGTATTTGGCAATGTAATATATTATTATGTATGCAGATATTTTCCAATATTAGGTGATACAGTTTTATATATAATAAGCTTACGTCCTGTTATAAGTTTTATAATCATGAGTGTTTTCTTTACAATTATGTATGTCGTACTTCCAAACAGAAAAACAAAATTGTCCAGACAGATTCCGGGAGCATTAATTGCATCCTGCGGATGGATAATCTTTTCATATCTCTACTCATTTTACATTGACCATTACAGCAACTACTCAACTTTTTATGGTGCAATGACAATTATAGCACTCCTTATGGTATGGCTTTACTGCTGTATGTATATTTTATTCTTGGGAAGCTTCATAAATTATCTTTTGGAACAAGAGCATATAAGTGATTATCTAAAGCTTCTTAAAAAAGAGCTTTAGATATATCACCTGTTTTTATACCATCAAAATAGTGTGCAAGTATTGACATGTAATCGAAGCCTTCACGCGCCATACCCTCGGCACCCGTCTGGCTCATTCCTGTACCATGACCAAATCCGCCACCTGTCACTACATAATAATTTTCCCTTCCGTTCTTCTTTTTATCTATATAAAAAGCTGCACTTGGAAGGAGTGAAAATCCTTTAACGTCTTCTCCTTTTTTCCTTTTGATCTTCTCATTTACAGGAGCAAGAACACTTCTTACATTATACTGTCTACATACCTTAACTGTACGCTTTGAACCTGTGATAACAATCTCTGATACGAAACCGCTTTTGTCACGTTTTACAACCTTTATGGATTTAAGACTTCCTATTGACTTTAACATTACTTTTCTAAATTTTCCCTTTTTGTCTCTCGTAAGAACACTTTCTTTATCTGACAGATAAGACCTGTAAAGTGATGAATCAATCCTTTTTCCCAGATTTTTCTCCTTAAAATACACCTTCCACCTGTACCAGTCATCATTACTGTCATATGTGTTACAAATATTTTTATCAATGAATTTTCTAAAAGTTTTCTCATCTGATAAATCCATTTTACTAATACCTGTTTTACTACGTGATTTTTCTGTAATCTGTAACTTTCCTTTTAGATACGATACAGGTTTTACAGTATTCCAGACACTCTTTCCATCAGCAGTAGCGCCCCATGACGTAGCAAAATAATATGCTGATACCACCTTGTTATCATCTGTCATCATTACTATATTTTTTGTATTGTCAACAGCTTTAATTCCTTTTTTATCTTCTTTAATATTATTGTAGACCTGACATGAAACGCTGTCATCAACATCTGCACCGTACTTATCAAATCTACCTGAATTAAGCTGGGTGTATGCAAAACTTCTTGCACATACAGCCTGTGCTTCCAGGGCATTCATATTACAGCTTGTAGGCATTTCGCTCGGAATAACATCATACAAATACTTTTCAAGAGGCAGTATATTTTTAAGAAGTAATCCCTCTTTTCTCCATACGATTTCAAACTTTCCCCTGTACTTTGGACATCCCTGCTGTCTTTTTATGGACATCACTTTAAACTTTGTGTTATTACATGGTTTTATAACCACTTTTCCGTTCTTTGATATTTTATCAGAGGCTTTAAATACAACTGTTTTTCCACTTTTATATCTTTTGGTTTTTTTGCCTGTAACAACTTCAAATTCTCCGTCACCTTTTATTTTTACCTTATTGTGAAACAGACTTTTATATCCCGTAGTATTTATAAGCACTCTGATATCCGGATTTACTTTATATCTATTACCCTCATACCCATTGGTGGATTTATTCTTTGCATTAATATTGGTGCTAACTTCCTTATCTTTTGAAGTATCTTTTACGCTATTGTCATTAACTGTTTCCGTAACATCCTGTGTATTTAAACCATCTTTTTTCCTGTCTTCTAAAGTTTTATCTGAATTTATCTTAATATACCCTTTATCATACGACTGAACAACAACACAACCAACAGTCAGAAGTAATAAAAGAAAAAGCCATGTCAATGATTTATTATTCTTCACTGTACCCTCCTCATATTTTTATCCCATTGATTATATGATGCCAATCCGGGTATTATGATTACTTTTTTCTTCTTCTCATCCAGATTACAAAACCTGTAACAAGTATACAGAGAGGAATTATGACAATAAGAACTGCTGCCCATAATAACTGTGTTCCTGTTGTAAGATTTATATATGAATAAGATAAACTCTTAACATCTATAGATGCCTGTTTAACATCTGATTTTAAGAGAGAATTTACAGCATTTGAAAAAAGTTCACCATTATCAAGCTGACCTGCTGATGTAAAATCATCCGAAAATGCTGTTGCAGATCCAAATGCAATAAGCTTTGACTCTTTACCACTTTTATTTTTATCGGTTACTAAAACGCCAACATTAAATGGTCCGTCTATATCTCCTTCTGCTTTTTTACCATCGCCTGATGACGGATCAACTTTAAGATAAGAGCCATCTGAAGTCGTAAGAAGTTCTGATATCTTTAATGTGCTCCTTAAAGAGTCCTTCTTAACCTGTGAAAGTGCAACAGGATAAGGAATTACAAGCATGCCGCTTAACTTTGAAGTAATACTTTCGCTTGTACTTATCTGTGGAACGATACAGTTGACATAATTATAATAATTGCCCGTAGTTTCACATATATTACCCATCTGCTCATTTATTCCATAATACTTAAGAAGTTCCTTAATATTTGGTGTTTCTTTTGTAGTATACTCTACATTTATTATAGCATAACCGCCATTTTTCATATACTCCATTATTCTGTCTTTTTCTTCATCACTTATATCTCTTGCGGGGCCATTAAGGAGAAGGATGTCGCAGTCATCAGGAACTTTTTCCATAGAATAAAGTTTAAGTTCTTCCGTATCAATATTCATCTTACTAAGTGAATCTGTTACATTTGTTCCAAGCTCCTGCTCCTCATGTCCGGACATAATGTACATTTTTGTCTCAGTATCAGACAATACATTCTGAATTGCAGAAGTAATCTTTCCCTCTGCATCAAGGTAATATGAATTCTGATATGTTGAGTAATCTACCTGTGAATAATACATCTCAGAACCACCTATATATTTTGCTGCCTTTGTATCGTTATTAACGACTATTATATCATTAGATGATACCTTATCATCTACATATTTACTTGCAAATGAAGGATTAGATACAGGATCTACTTTCTTGACTTTTATCTTGTCTGATAATTTACTGTACTGCTTTACAACTTTATCAATATGTTCCTCTTCTTTTCCATCCTGAACCATGTAATATATAGTTACATCATGCTTTGCATCCTTCACTATATCTTTTGTATCGTCTGATAATGTAAAAAGCTTATTGGAACTAAGATCAGTTGATAGATCAAGTTTGTTAAATATAATATTTACCGCAACTACTAATGCCACTACCAGTATAGTAAGAAATATACTAAACGCCCCTGAGCGAAATTTTTTATTGGTAAATGAACGTTTAAAACTGTTATTTTTCATCTTAATACCTCTTTCTAGTTAAATCTTTTCTTTTTTACTACCTGAATAGTCAGGAATACAAATAAAAATGCGATACTTACATAATACACAACTGCATCATAGTTAAGTACACCCATGCTAAAATCATTGAATCTCTCAGATATGGCAAAACATTTAAGTATATTTGAGAAAAGACCTTTATAAAGAGATGACTTCACAAAATATACGATCCAGATTGCAGCCTCTCCTATTACAGACATGGCAATAAGAACAGTAGCATTTTCCATCATGTGATATGCCACCATACAAATCACAAGCCATACTATTGCAATCATTATACACTGAGCCAATTTGTCAGATGGCAGCATACTTGCAACGCTGCTTAAAAGATTAGATAAAAGCATTGTTACAAAGCTGAGAACTGCTGCTATTATCTGGCTTTCCGTAAGCGATGAAATAAAAGTTCCTATAGCTATATATGCAGCTCCAAGAAGATAAAATCCCATTATACTGCTATACGCAGGAGCAAGTCTTACATCTTTGCCATAGGCACTTATAAGTAGAGGATAAAGACTGATAAATGCAACACCGATAGAAAAAAGCGTCATTACAGAAAAATACTTTCCAAGCACTATACGCGCAGGTGATACAGGCGCAGTAAAAAGAAGCTGGTCTGTTTTCTGATGATTTTCCTCTGCTATTATCCTCATTGTCAATATAGGAATAAGAAGGACAAAGAGAAATGATATACTTCCAAGTGTCATTTCAAAATTGCCTATACCTCCTGCAAGATTATATCCCCATGTATAAAAACCTACTATTGCAATAAAAAATGCAAGGAATACAAAACCTATCATTGAATTAAAATACTGCTTTAATTCTTTTTTATATATCGCTAACATCAGTTAAATCCTCCTCTTCCTCAATTTTCTTGTTATCTTTATCTTCTTCCTGCTTTTCGTCTTTCTGCTCTTCATATTCCTTATCTTCACTTTCTTTATCATCTTTTATATATTGGTTATCACCGTCTTTAGTAAGTGCAAGGAATACATCTTCAAGAGAATTATCAGACCTGTGAAGTTCTAAAATAGGACAGCTCTTATCTGCAAATGCATAAAAAAGTGTTTCTCTTATATCGTTATCTTCTGATGAATACAGAGTCATTCCTAATGTATTTTCCTCTGACTCAGAATCATATGATATTTTCTCTATATCAGGCATATTCTCAACTGTTTCTTTTATTATATCTTCATCACCCTTAACAACCATATGAATTGCACTTGTGCCTTTTATCATATTTATAAGATTGTCAGGAGTATCTTTCGCTATCATCTTTCCATTATTAATAATGATAATTTCATCACAGACAGCACTTATTTCCTGCATAATATGTGAACTGAGAAGTATGGTATGATTCTTACTAAGTTCCCTTATAAGTTCACGCATCTCTATAATCTGATTAGGATCAAGTCCTACCGTCGGTTCGTCAAGAATAAGTATATCCGGTTCACCCATCATTGCCGCCGCAAGACCTACTCTTTGTTTATATCCTTTAGACAGATATCTTATTAGTCTTTCTGACATATCATCAACTTTTGTCTTTTTCATTATAAGATTAACTTTTTCAGCTCTGTCATTTCGTGGTACCTTCTTAAGTTCTGCGACAAACTGAAGATATTCACGCACCCTCATATCAGGATATAATGGTGGAATTTCCGGAAGATAACCTATATGTTTCTTAGCTTTCTCCGGCTTTTCCACCATGTCTATTCCATCAATGAGAATACGCCCTTCCGTCGGTGCGATATATCCGGTAAGCATATTCATGGTGGTAGACTTTCCTGCACCATTCGGTCCTAAGAATCCTACGACCTTACCTTTATCCACGGTAAATGACAATCCATCAACTGCAGCATGACTGCCATATTTTTTTACTAGATTTTCTACTTCAATCACTATATTGACCTCCTAGTATAATAATGTAACGGCAGGATTAATTATATCAATCCCACCAAGTCAGTTTTATGACATACAGATAAATATATCACCACTTTGTTATAACTTTGTGAACAGATATAATCCATATTTTATGTATATCATTATTTTGATAATTTTTACTCTATAGGATAAACTTTCCAATAAAAGCAAAAAGATGGATAATATATTTTGTCGTATATCATCCATCTTTTTGTATTAACTTTATAGCTTATAATATAATGCTTCTTTCAATTGCTGCTTTGCCATGTTTAAATACACTTAGCACTTCTCAGGCTCGTCATAGTCTACACCGTCTGTATCAACTGTAACCTTAGTCATAACCTGTGGCTCTAAAGGTGCATCCATATAATCTGTGGCAGTTTCTGCAATCTTATCTACTACATCCATACCTTCTATAACCTTACCGAATGCAGCGTACTGACCATCAAGGTGTGGTGCATCCTTATGCATGATAAAGAACTGTGAGCCGGCTGAATCAGGCATCTGTGAACGTGCCATTGAAAGCACACCTGCTGTATGCTTAAGATCATTCTGAAATCCATTCATTGTAAACTCACCCTTTATGGAATATCCAGGTCCACCTGTACCTATTCCGTCAGGATCTCCACCCTGAATCATAAATCCCTTTATTATTCTGTGGAATGTCACATTATCATAAAAGTTCTTATTGATAAGTGAAATAAAGTTGTTTACTGTATTTGGTGCTATCTCCGGATAAAGTTCTGCCTTAATTGTTCCGGCTGTTGTCTCAAATGTTACTACCGGGTTCTTTGCCATCATTATACTCCTCTCTTTCTTGTTACAGTTCACGCCTAGCATTTCCTACATTCATAAAACCTGACAATATTTGCAATATTGTCAGGCGCTGCTTCGCAGCTAATATTTTATTCATGCAGGAAATGTTAGGCTATTCCACTACATTAGTAAAAGATAATATAACAAGCAAGCTTGAATATTATCTTTTACTAATGTAGCGTGAACTGTAACATAGTCTATGGCAGATTATATATTATAGGGGAAAGATTGTAAAGTCCCGAAGAAGTCTTATCATCATGACCATTAAAATCCGGCTTATAGTATTTTCCCGTTTCATCTCCCGATACATTTTGTTTATTTATTACAGAACCTGCATCTCCTCTTTTAAAACCAAATGATGTATATCCATTATAAAGACCTGTATCTCCCCATTTATCAAGAGGAACTATATAAATATCACATAATTTTTCAAGAGTCTTCTGACTATATTTACCTTTTACATCGATACATACTGTATTGTCATCATACTTCTGTATACCTCGTATACTTGCAACATCACATTTAAATTTCTTTGATGACTGAATTCTTGATAAAGCAAGTTTTTTTACTTTTGAGCCGTAACTTTCTCCTGTTACCTTTTCAAGTTTTTTATACTTATATGAATACTGTTTTGAAATATCATCAATAACCTTATCAATATCTTTTCCCTTTGCCCTGTACCCTGTATTATAGGCAAAAAAATAAACAAATAAATCCCTGCTCTTAGAATATTTGTCTGTAATGTAATTATATTTCTTATTCTTGTATAATGAGCACACCCATAAATACTGCTTTTCAAGTGCCTTTTTTATAACATTCTGCCTTATTTGCTCCTGAAATTTCTTATCCGGTTTTTTTATCATTTTATGTATTTTTTTATCCACGGCAGAAGCATCTGATACTCCATAGTGATATTGTTTCAGTCCGATTATTGGGACACTGCCTGCATCACCACAGCCATCATAGTCCAGATCACATCTAACATAATAATTAAATATAACATCATCCGCCGTAATTGCAGAGCCTGAACTTGTCATTATATTATCTTTCAAAGTAATTTTATATCGTGTAATATTCCTTTCTTTATCGTATGAAGATGTAATACTTTTACATATGCTCTCACTGTCTTCTGTATCAGTAAGATTTCCATAACACATATTAAGGAGATATCTGTCAGCCTGTGTTTTGTACATAAAAGGTGATAAATCTTTAGATATATTACCTTTTATAACCACCTCTTTCATTTTATCTTTTACTACACTTTCTCTCCCATTCACCTCTTTTGTCATTCCCTGCCTGTTCATTTTAATATTTTCTGCCGTACTCTTAAGAGTAAATGCAAGTAACACAAAAAGGCAGATATAAGCAATTCCAATCCATGTATATTTCTTCATATATTACCTCACTTCCAAGCAGCTTTTAAATGCTGCTCTTTATATATAGGTCTTAATAGTTACAATATAAGCTTAAATCATATACGTTTCGTATTCAATTGCATTACTGTTTCATAATCATACACAAATCTATATTAACTTACAAAACATTCTTTATTCTGACACATGATTTGACAAATCATGTGTCAGTTCACGCCTAACATTTTCTTCATATCAGGATTTTTAATTCATATTTTTAATTCATCCTCAATAATATATACAAAGGAGTTAAATTATGGAACAGAAAACGAAACAGCAAATGAACGAAAAAAAAATACCCGGTATAGTAAAAATAATTATCGCCCTTTTTATTGCAGGAATGGTTATAGGAATTTTAACAGGGTATTTTATGAAATCATCACTTTACTCCCCGCTTATAACCATATACAAGGATATACTTTCACGTCTGACTAGTCTTGATATAAGCCGTTCAGAGATATTTTTTCTTTCCTTAAAACGCAATCTAAAATATCTTGTATTGATATATATGTTTGCAATAACGAACATCTGGAACTGGTATTATGGTGCATTTTTGCTTTATATAGGTTTTTCTAACGGACTTTTACTTACATTTAATATAATTCTTTATGGTATGGCAGGTTCTATAAGATACTTATGCTATCTTTTTCCACAGTCATTAATTTTTATACCAATTTATATACTGATTATTGCACACTGCAATTCTTTCCATAAAACTTATTATGTATGTACTGATACAGCCAAAAAAGGAAAACTGCTTTTTAGACAGTTTCCCTTTTGTATATTTATTATTTTATTTATGATAGCCGGATGTATACTTGAAGCATGGCTTAATCTGCCGCTTGTCATATGGTACTCAACTGTTCAATAGAAAATGCTTCTCTAAGTTCCTTGTCAAGCTCCTCAAATGAACCGTCATTTTTTATTATTCTGTCAGCTTTTTCAGTAAAAAATTCATCAGGCTTCTGATTAGCTATTATGGCTCTTGACTTTTCCACAGAGTATCCCCTGTTGTCTGAGAGCCTCTTTATCCTTATGTCTGCAGGAACATATACATACCATACCTCATCACACAACTGATCGCATTTACATTCATACATAATTGCTGTTTCAAATATTATAATTCCGTCCATACCTTTTCTTTCATCGATATATTGTGCAACGTATTCTATAACTTCGGGATGTACTATATCATCAAGACGCTTTCTTGCCTCATTATCTTTAAATATAATGTCTGCCATTTTCTTCCTGTCTATTTCACCATCACTGCCAAGTATATCTTTTCCAAATGATTTAACTATTTTTTCATGGCATTTTGTACCCTTTTTCATAACTACGTGGCCAAGCTCATCGGCGATAAGTAATTCTGCATCATACATTTCGCTTAACCTGTGTGCAACATATGATTTACCGCTTCCAACTCCACCTGTAAGTCCTATAACATACATAAAAAGCTAACCTCCTTTGTTAATGAGCTTCATACCAGTCGCTGCCTTCTTCGACCTCTGCTATAAGCGGTATGGAAAGTTCTACTGCACCCTGCATTTCCTCTACGAGTATTTTCTCAACTTCTTCTTTTTCGCTTTCAAGTGTCTCGACAAGAAGTTCATCATGCACCTGAAGTACGATTCTTGACTTAAGTTTCTCTTTTCTTATACGCTCTGCAACACGTATCATTGCTATCTTTATTATATCTGCCGCCGTTCCCTGAATAGGCGAATTCATTGCAATTCGTTCACCGAATGACTTTTGCATAAAATTACTTGACTTTATCTCAGGTACTGGTCTTTTTCTTCCAAAAAGTGTCTCCGAATATCCTTTTTCTTTCGCCTGTGAAACCATACCATCGAGGAATGATTTAATCGCCGGATATGTTGCAAAATACTGTTTTATTATTTCATCAGCTTCTTTCCTGCTTACCCCTATATCCTGAGACAAGCCAAATGCACTTATGCCATACACTATACCGAAGTTGACTGCTTTAGCATTTCTTCTCTGAGTCGGTGTAACTTCCTCGAAAGGAGTATGGAATACTTTGGCTGCCGTACTTCTGTGTATATCCTGTCCTTCTATATATGCCTCTCTAAGCTCCTCATCACCTGACATATGTGCAAGCACACGAAGCTCTATCTGGGAATAATCTGCATCAAGGAATATATATCCTTCCTTTGGTTTAAATACTTTTCTAAGCTTCCTTCCAAGCTCCATACGGATAGGTATATTCTGTAGATTAGGCTCTGTACTGCTTATACGACCTGTTGCTGTAATCGTCTGGTTGAATTTACCATGTATACGGTTATCTGATTCTATATATACGGCAAGTCCGTCAGCATATGTGGATTTAAGCTTTGTAACCTGTCTGTACTCAAGTATTTTAGGTATAATGGGATCTTCACCACGAAGCTTTTCAAGTATATCGGCAGATGTTGAGTATCCCGTTTTTGTCTTCTTTGCAAATGGAAGCTTCATTTTCTCAAATAATATTATACCAAGCTGCTTTGGTGAATTAATATTAAACTCCTCACCTGCAAGATCATATATATCTGTTTCAAGTGCAAGTATCTTCTCATCGAGAAGTTTTGACATGGCGGCAAGCTCTTCCTTATCAGCCCTTACACCTTCTCTCTCCATCTGATAAAGATAATATGCCGTAGGCATTTCTATATCAACATAAAGGCTGTACATATCGTTTTCTTTTAACTCTTCAATAAGTTTACTGCATGCAAGACATGATACATATGCAAGATCTGAAGTATACTCAAGGATATTTTTCTTAAGAAGTTCTGTATCTTCTGTCCCTTCTTCTATTTCATTCACAATATCTGCAAGACGTTTCTTCTGAAATCTCTCTGCATATGATGGAATCGTAATTCCAAGATAATCCCTTGCTATATCATCAACCATATATGTGTCTTTAAGAGGATTCATAAGATATGCTGCTATATTGATATCTTTAATACTTTCAAAAAGCTTATGTGTACTTTCAATATCACCATCTTCAAATGCCATCTGTGACGGAGCATCACTTTGTGGTGTAAGTCTTTTTATGGGAGCTGTAAGATGCATCATATTCTTCCAGTCCATAAGAGCTGTATATTTAACCTTTTTAGCTATTTTTTTATAAATATCTATCAGGTAATCACCATCTGCATCTTCTGTTTTAATTATTGAAACAGTTTTAACTTTTCCGTTATCATCATATGATAAACTTAATCCAAGAAACAGATATTCATTGCCCAATTCTTCTGATTCACCTATCGACACATCAGTACTTTCTTCGTCAAAGACAAAGCTAAGCTGGCCTCCTGATTTCTTCTTACTCTTTTTTATCTCAGCTCCGGAATTGCTCCATTCATCTCCCCAAAATGATATACCAACTATATCCGGTTTAGATGATATAAGTTCTTTAACGAATAAGTCTATTTCTTTTTTACTCTCAAGGAATTTAAAATCGTCAGGTTGTTCTACTGCTGTAGATATTGTTTCTGTATCAAACTTTTTAATAAGAGATTTTAATTCAAGGCGTTTAATCCACTCAAATGCCTCCGGTGTAAAAAGATTGCCAAGCTTAGCCTGATCAAAATCAAAGTCGAGCTCACAGTCTGTCTTAATTGTGGCTAACTTCTTACTTAAAAATGCAAGTTCCTTATTGGCACGAAGAAGTTCCCTCGCCCTTTTTGGTTCAACTTCTTCTATGTGTTCATAGGCTTCATCTACAGTAGGAAAAGCGGCAAGTATCTTTAGTGCTGTCTTTTCTCCTACACCCGGTACTCCCGGTATGTTATCTGCCGAATCTCCCATAAGACCTTTCATATCTACAACCTGTGCCGGTGTTATAGAATACTTCTCTATAACTTCTTTTGTATGATACTCTTCTACCTCGGAACCACCTTTTTTAGTCTTTGGTATACTTATTTTTATATTCTCTGACGCAAGCTGCAAAAGATCCCTGTCACCTGACAAAAGCGTAACTTCCATTCCTTCACTTTCAGCTTTTTTAGCAAGAGTTCCCAGAATATCATCAGCTTCAAGACCACCTTTCATAACAAGAGGAATACCCATTGCTTTTAATACATCCTGTATTATAGGCACCTGCTGTCTTAATTCCTCCGGCATGGGTTTTCTTGTGCCTTTGTATTCTTTATACATCTCATGTCTGAAAGTAGGCTGCTTCATATCAAATGCAACAGTGAGATAATCAGGTTTCTCAGTATCAAGAAGTTTTAGCATTATATTGATAAATCCATATACTGCATTTGTATGAATCCCTTCTGAATTACTAAGATCCGGCACTCCATAAAATGCCCTGTTTAGTATACTGTGACCATCTATTAAAACTATTTTTTCACTCATGTCAATCCCCCTATATAAGTATAATGATACCAATACATATTATAATAAATATTAAAACTTTCTCCGCATATAATATCCTGTATTTTATAAGATAATCCTCCGCTGATTTAAGCTTCTGCTCCGGATCTATATTAAACTCTCCCTTACCACTATCGCTTTCAAGGTATCTCATTCCCATTATCATAGTATAATAAATATCATATTCTTCCCGACAGTTTTTACACGAACGGAGATGTTTTAAAAACTCTTCAAGCTCACTGATACTAAGTTCGTCATCGATAAATGGAATATATTTACTCTGTATTTCCTTACACTTCATAATAAATCACCTTCCTGTCAATCCTCAGACCATTTTACATGACTTCCATGACTTCCTTTAGTTACCATCAGTCTTTGTGGAATCTGCTCCTTTAATTCAGATACATGTGATATTACACCGACAAGTCTCTCATCACCGGCAAGCCCTACAAGAACTCTTACTGCCTTGTCACGCACATCATCGCTTAGCGAACCAAAGCCTTCATCGATAAACATTGTATCAAGCTTTGTCTTTCCAACAGTATTCTGTACAATATCTGCCATACCAAGAGCCATGGATAAGGACGCCATAAACGTCTCACCACCTGATAATGTTCTGGCATCTCTTACTTTTCCAGTAACAGGATTTACTACATCAAGCTCCAGTCCTGTTTCACCAAGACCACCTTTTCCTATATCTCTGCACTTAAGCAGAAATTCCCCTGATGTCATCACCTTAAGTCTTTTATTGGCAGCCTGAATTATCTGTTTAAAATACTGCCTCTGAATATAAGTCTGAAAATGTATCTTTCCATTGGCAACGTCATTTAATGATTTAATTACTCTCATTTTATTATTCATATCGCCTCTGGATTTCATAAGTTCATTTATCCTCTCACGACATTTTTTATTAGTCTGAATTGTAAATGACAGCTTTTCAAGCTCTTTTTCACAGAGAATCATCTCTTCTGAAATAATATCATTTTCATTCTGGAGCTTTTCTATATCAACATACTGTCTTCCTTCTGTCTGCTTTTTTAATGTCTGCACACGTGTATTTGTCTGAAGATATTCATTTTCATATGAGGAAATTTTATCAGCATATTCCTTTTCTTTTTCCATACTAAGAAGTGCTTTATGATAATCATCAACGTCCTCAAAACCATTTAATTTAATTTTAGATGTAAATTCATCCCACAGTTTTTCTGTATCATTGTCATTTTTCTTAATACTTTCAATTACTTCGTTTAGTACACTTTTTGTTTCTGTAAATTTCTTTCTTATTATCTGAAGCTCCTTCTCTGTATCTGTATAATTTTTTTCAAGACTGAGTGACTCTTTCATGCATGACTTTATTTCTTCATTAACATCATCTACACTGTCATGTTTTAAATTACTTTTTAATATCTTTAACTCTTTTTCTGAGCCTTCAAGCTCTGCTAAAATCAGATGCTTTTTATCATTAAGCTTTTCAATCTCTGTCTCAATCTTATCCTTTTTGTCAGAATTATCAATAAGTTCCTGTCTCTTCCTCTTTTTATCATTAATTATATTCAAGGCTTCTCTGCAGTCTGATTCAAGTTTACTTCCGTTCTCCTCAATTTCTTTCTCTTTATTTTTTATTAACTCATCAATTTCTATGTCATCTTTTTCATCAATGTTTTTATCACCAAATAATCTCTTCATTTGCTGATTAAGTACTGCTTCGTCTGCTGAAAGTTCGTTAAATACTTTATCTGATTTTTGCTGACATAAATTTTTTGCAGCCTCTTTTTTATCTTCAATATCTTTTTCCTGCTCTAATATCTCTTTTGTTATTACAACATCTAACCTAACAGCAGGATTTGGATGATTAAGTGAGCCACAAACGGGACATGGCTCATTCTCTTTAAGTGTCTGTGCTAAAAATGAGGATTGTCCAGCAATATACTGTCTATTACATTCTTCATATCTGTGTCTTTGCTCTTCCCATTCTTTTAAGCTTTCTACAAGTTCCTGCTGTAACTTTTCAAGCTTGACTTTTAATTTCTTACAGACTTTATTTTGTGATTTTATCTCAGATAAAGCTTTATCATATTCATCATTTTCCTTTATCTTCTGCAGTATCTGCTCATATCTTACTTCTGCTCCCTCATACTCTTCAAGCTTCTTTTCTATTTCTTTTTTTCTGTCTGAAAGATTTTTCTCTTCTTCTTTTAATTTAGTGAAATTAAAAGAGATAGTTTCGTATTCTTTTTTCTTCTTAATATACAGTTCATAACTTTTATCATATTGTCTGTGATTGTCAAGTTCCTTCTCTAATTCATCCTTCTTTTTTGCATACTCAGGCATCTTTTCGTTATACTCTGACCTTAACTTTTCATAACTTTTCTCTGTCTTATCTAAGATTGCACTATTTTCCTCTTCTTCTTTTTCAAGAGCATCTTTCCTTAGAAGAAGGTTATCTTTCTCTTTTACTTTGCCATTATACTCTTTTTCAGTGTATGAAACTTCTCTTGCCTTTAAAGAGTTATTAACTGTCTTTTTTTCTTCTTCTATTTCGCTTCTTTTTTCGTCTAATATTGTCAGGTATGATGACTGTTCTTTAAGTTCGTCCATCATTCGATTCTGATCTTTAGCAAGAGCTATTTCTTTTTCTATTTTATTATAATTGTTTTCCTTTTCCTTATAAATATCATTTTTTTCTTTGTATATTCCGTTTACTCTTGCTATCTCTTTATCAAGCACCTCCAGAAGATTATCAGGTTCCGAATCTTTTCTCTGGAATGCATCCTCAAACTCATCAAAAAAAGGGCTTCCCTCATGTATATCTACACCCTTTACTATTTCACCAAGCTGTGTAGAATTTTTAATAATTATACTTTGTACATTCTTATATTTTTCAAAAATCTTTTTCTCGATATCTTCATATATCTGTGTAGAAAATATCTGTCTGAATATCTCTTTCCTGTTGCCTGTCTTATCCATTATAAGATCCTGAAATTCTCCCTGTGCTATCATTGCAATCCTTGAAAACTGTTCCGGAGTAAGACCGACTATTTCCTGAAGCTTTTCATTAATCTGTGCAATCTTTCCAGGATATTCAGTACCGTCAGGCATTATAAGACTAACTTTACTGCCCTGGCGTATCATGGAATACTCTCCATCTTTATTCTTCTTTTTACTCTTTCTGTCATATGCAGGATATCTCTTAACCGTATATTCCTCACAGTTTGTCCCACTTCCGTATTCAAATGTAAATTTTACATATGTTTCACGGTCGTCTTCTGCATATTCACTTCTCATCATGGTGCCTTTTCGTTCTTTCCCACTCATTGTATCAAATAATGCAAACATAATAGCATCGAATATCGTTGACTTTCCTGAACCCGTATCTCCTGCTATAAGGAAAAGACCGCTTTTTTTCTTACTGAAATCTATAACTTCAAGTCCACCGTACGAACCAAATGCTGACATTTCAAGTCTTACCGGTCTCATCATTGCACCTCCCCAATTTCTAAAAGTATATCATTCAAAAAATCAATCTCATCATCATCCATATTTCTTCCTGCTACTTCATTAAAGAAAGCTGCAAATGCTTCACGCGGTGTCATCTGCTTAAGATCTGGAATTTCTTCTTCCATTATCTCTCTGTTTCTTATACTGTCGATAATAATTTCAAGTATATTGTCATAATATCCTTCAAGTATATCCTTTACATTATCAGGTATTTCTTCATCCGTTATCGTTATACTTACATAATCATGTCTTATAATTTCATCTGCAGATTCAATTATTTCTTTTAAAGTTCCCTTAATCTTTCTTACATCTCTTTTATATCTTAATGGGATAGTTCTTATCTTTGGTTCTTCACCTTTTTTATTCATTTCTACAACTGTAATACTTTTATTATGACTTACTTCACTGACAGAGTACTTTATAGGTGTCCCACAGTATCTGAAACACTCCCTGCCTATTTTCTGGGCACCGTGTATATGACCGAGTGCTGCATAATCAAAATCTTCAAGAACCGATATATCTACCGCATCTAGACCTCCGACTATTGCAACCGACTGTTCTGAATCACAAATCTCCGGGCTTTTTCCACAATTAACATAAAACTGGTGTGATAAAATAACATTTCTGCTGTTTTTATCTATCTTTTCCACACTGAGAAGTTTTCTTATTACAGCCTCCTCACCGGCTCCTGCTTCATCCGGCATAAATGTTCGAACCATCCCCGGCTTAATAAATGGCATCAGATAAAAATTCACATCACCAAATTCATCGGTAAGTGTAACCTTCTTTAGTCTTTCATCTTCTGACTGTGGTGGCATGACAGATATATAAATATTATTTTCTTCCAAAAACTTCTGACCATATCTTAATCTTTCGGCAGAATCGTGATTTCCTGCTATTATAAGCACTGTATATCCCCTGAGTGCAACAAGTAGTTCATCAAGAAGCGTCATTGCTGATGCTGAAGGAACGGATTTATCGTATATATCCCCGGAAATTAATATTGCATCAGGCTTTTCTGCCAACGCACACTCAGCCACCTGATTTATAAATTCTCTATGTAATTCTGTTAAATCATAACCATGAAGCTGCTTTCCAAAATGTAAATCTGATAAATGAAAAAATTTCATATAATCCCCCTAACATAAACTTTCCATAACAAAACAGACTTATTTTATCGTAACAGTTCAGCCTTGTGATAAGAAGTAAAATTAAAACTGAAGCAAATTCATCACTTCAGTTTTGTCAAAAATCATTTATTTTTCAACAAGGCTAATTACTAAATCGGCTAAACTGTCAACTGAATTAAAATTCTCAGGAATTAGTTCTTCTGATGTTATTTCAATATTGAATGCATCTCCAAGTTCTGTTGCAAGTGAAGCGATATCAAATGAATCAAACACCTTATCATCAGCCATTCTTGTTTCTGCTTCAAAGTCAATATCTTCATGCATCTCCTGTAAGATTTCCAATATTTCATCTCTTATTTCATCTCTGTCCATTATAGTCTCCTTTTTGCGTAATTTGTGCATTTTTATTTTTCTCACCAGTCCCGATTATAAATGTACTTTCAAAATTCCCTGCATTATTACTTTTGATATGTATTTCATTCACCTTATCAAATATCGTCATAAGGATATCACACTATTTTTCATTTTTCAATATTTTTCATTCTAGTGATACACGTTAAATGGGCTATTGAGAGAATTTTTCACTCTCAATAGCCCATCTTTTATTGATAAATTGAACTATTATATTTAAGAAAATAAAGCCGTTGAATAATATCTGTCACCACTGTCAGGAAGAAGAGCGACTATATTCTTACCTTTATTTTCAGGTCTTTTAGCAAGTTCTACTGCTGCCGCAAGTGCTGCTCCTGATGATATACCTACAAGTATACCTTCCTTGCCTGCAATTGCCTTGCTGTAATTAAATGCATCATCATCTTTTACAGCAATTACCTCATCATAAATATTTGTATCAAATGTATCAGGTATGAATCCTGCACCGATTCCCTGAATCTTATGAGGTCCTGCCTGGCCTGTAGATATAACAGGTGATGATGCCGGCTCTACTGCCACGATTTTCACATCTTTTTTCTTCTCTTTGAGGTATTTTCCTGTTCCTGATACCGTTCCACCTGTTCCTACACCAGCTACAAATATATCAACATTTCCATCTGTATCTTCCCATATCTCCGGTCCTGTTGTTCTGTAATGAGCCTCCGGATTGGCAGGATTTACAAACTGTCCGGGGATAAAGCTGTCAGGAATCTCTGAGGCAAGTTCATTAGCCTTTGCTATAGCACCTTTCATTCCTTTTGCACCCTCTGTAAGCACAAGCTCAGCTCCATATGCTTTTATAATGTTGCGTCGCTCTATTGTCATAGTTTCCGGAAGAACTATTATAAGTCTGTATCCTTTTGCTGCTGCAATAGCTGCAAGTCCGATACCGGTATTACCTGATGTTGGCTCGATTATTGTTGATCCTTCTTTAAGCTTGCCTTCTTTTTCTGCTGTTTCTATCATCTCTCTGGCAATTCTGTCTTTTACACTGCCAGATGGATTAAAATATTCAAGTTTTACAAGTAAGTTAGCCTCAAGACCATATTCTTTTTCAAGATGAGTAAGCTCAACAAGCGGAGTTCTTCCAATAAGTCCCAATGCGCCTTTATATATATTTGACATGATCTTCCTCCATTTTATTCATATGTTCTCTCGAAGTCTCTTTGTGAGATATTTTTTCCGAGAGAACATTCATTATTTATTTCGTGGACAAAGTAAACTTTGTCCACATCTAATTCTTTAAATTTATGCTTTAAAATCCTGTATCAAAGCGCTATTACTGTATACTCTTAAAGGCTTCGTCAATATCTTCTATTATATCATCAATATTTTCAGTACCGATAGAAAGCCTTATTGTATTAGGCTTAATTCCCTGCTCAGCAAGTTCCTGCTCATTTAACTCTGCATGAGTAGTTGAATATGGATGAATTACAAGTGACTTGACATCGGCAACATTGGCAAGAAGTGAGAAAAGCTCGAGATTGTCGATAAATTTCTTTGCTGTTTCTTCTCCACCTTTGATTTCAAATGTAAATATAGAACCACCACCATTTGGGAAATACTTCTTATATAATTCCTGCTGTGAAGGATCTTTTGATACTGCTGGATGATTTACCTTCTCAACAAGCGGATGGTTATTAAGGTAATCAACTACCTTAAGTGCATTCTCTACATGACGCTCTACTCTGAGTGATAATGTCTCAAGTCCCTGAAGGAATATCCATGAATGGAAAGGTGATAAAGTTGCGCCTGTATCTCTAAGAAGTATAGCTCTTATTCTTGTAACGAATGCTGCAGGACCTGCCGCATCAGCAAAACTTATACCATGATAGCTTGGGTTTGGCTCAGTAAGCTGTGGGAATTTTCCTGAAGCTTTCCAGTCAAACTTACCACTGTCTACGATTACACCACCTATAGTTGTTCCATGGCCACCTATAAACTTAGTAGCAGAGTGAACTACGATATCTGCACCATACTCTATAGGTCTGATAAGGTAAGGTGTACCAAATGTATTATCAATTACAAGTGGTATATTGTGTGCATGTGCAATATTAGCAATAGTTTCTATATCTGTAACTTCTGAGTTTGGATTACCTAGTGTCTCGATATAAAGAGCCTTTGTATTATCCTTGATAGCTGCTTCAAATGCTGATGGATCAAGAGGATCAACAAATGTTGTCTCAACACCGTAATCAACAAGTGTATGTGCTAAAAGATTATATGTACCTCCATATATATTCTTTGCAGCGACTATATGATCTCCTGCAAGTGCGAGATTCTGTATGGTATATGTAACTGCTGCTGCACCTGAGCCAACTGCAAGTGCTGCCACACCACCTTCAAGTGCTGCTATTCTTTTTTCAAATACATCTTCTGTAGGATTTGTAAGTCTTCCATAAATATTACCGGCATCTTTAAGAGCAAATCTGTCTGCTGCATGCTGTGAATTATGGAAAACGTATGATGATGTCTGGTAAATTGGTACTGCTCTTGCATCTGTAACAGGATCAGCACTTTCCTGTCCTACATGTAACTGAAGTGTTTCAAACTTAAAATCTCTATCTTTATATTCTTTTTTTGCCATAATTTTTTCCTCCATAATCTAAATCTAATTTTCTTTTATTATTCTATCTTTTCTGTATTCTTTCGGGCTATTTTTATTAATTTGATTAAGATGTAAGTAAAAACTTTATGGTGCAACCATGCACTCATTGACATCTTAATTTATAACTTAGTTTCAACAACATTTATCCTGACACATTACCATCTTTTTACAAATAAAATTTTTAAAACACATTCGATCGTCTTTTAAATTGTAATAGTTAAAAACATTTAATCTCTCCATAATGAACCTCCTGTATATAACTATCATACAATTCATATTGTATTAATATGAATTGCTGTTGTTCATATAATATCCTATTATTCCTACTTTGTCAATAGGATATTGTGACTTTTTTTATTTGTATGGCATAACTGTTACCTTTTTTCTATAATTCCTCCGCCATATATGTGATCTTTTTCATATAAAACAAGTGCCTGTCCAGGTGTAACAGCCCTCTGTTTCTCTTTAAACTCGCATTTTAATCTGCCATTTCCAAGAGGTGTCACACGACACTCCGCTCCTTTATGTGAATATCTTATTTTTCCCATAAGTTCTTTAGGTTCTTTCATATCTTCAACTGCCATAAAAGAAGCATCTTTTACATATACCGTATCACTGTATACACTATCGCCATCACCAAGAACGACCTCATTAGTATCTTTTTTTATTTCACATACATAATATGGATTTTTACCCGGTAAGTTAAGGCCTTTTCTCTGACCTATTGTATAATGTTCTATTCCTTTGTGTGTTCCTAGTACATTTCCATCTCTATCCACAAAATTGCCCGGTTTA
This sequence comes from Lachnospiraceae bacterium, assembly GCA_022764445.1. Lineage (GTDB taxonomy): Bacteria > Bacillota > Clostridia > Lachnospirales > Lachnospiraceae > Butyribacter. The sequence goes on from JALERT010000138.1 coordinate 27,376, forward strand.
CATTTCTCTCCTGTCTCCCTCTCTATAAATCCTGCATAATCATGATCAGGAACAAAACAGATATCCTGACTGTCACTTTTATGTGCAACAATAAGGCCTGCCTCTTCAGCTATTTTTCTTATTTCATCTTTATTGTAATCACCAACAGGCATAAGCGTATGAGATAACTGGTATTGATTGAGATTATATAAGGCATACGTCTGATCCTTATGTCTTGTTGCAGACTCCTGTATGGTATATCTTCCGTTAGGAAGCTGTAAAATTCTCGCATAATGACCTGTTGCTATATAGTCTGCCCCAATTTCTACAGCTCGTCTAAGAAGCGACTCCCATTTTACATATCTGTTACACGCAATACACGGATTAGGTGTATTACCATTTTTATATTCTTTTACAAAATAATCTATAACTGATTTTTGGAAATCATCCCTGAAATTCATGACATAATAAGGAATATCGAGTGTCTGTGCAACACGCCTTGCATCCTCTACAGCCGACAAACCACAGCATCCTCCCTCATGTTCTATGGTACACGCATCTTCTTTCTGCCATATCTGCATAGTAACGCCTGTTACATCATAACCCTGCTCTTTTAAAAGATATGCCGCAACTGATGAATCTACTCCCCCCGACATACCAACTACAACTTTTTTTCTTCCCATTTTTATCTCCTTTTCTAAAATTATGTTACTGTACACACTTATAGTTTTACAGTAACCATAAATCTTCTTATCTACAACAAATGTGCGCCGTATATACGACGCACATCATTATTTTAATTTTAAAAATATAACTTCAGGCAAGCCCGAATCTCTTTAATTTTAGTACTCTTTTAGTACTCTTCTTCGACTTCTTCCTCTTTCTCGCTGATATCATTAACAGGCTTTTCAAGTCCTTCAATTGTAATGTTATTCTTCTCAGCATAATCCCAAAGAGCTGCATGAATAGCTTCTTCGGCAAGAAGGGAACAATGAACCTTTACAGGAGGAAGACCATCAAGTGCCTCCATAACTGCCTTATTTGTAACTTCTAGAGCTTCCTGTACTGTCTTACCTTTTACAAGCTCTGTAGCCATACTGCTTGTAGCAACTGCTGCACCACAGCCAAAAGTTTTGAATTTAACATCCTGTATTACATTATTGTCATCTATATCAAGATACATACGCATAATGTCACCACATTTTGCATTACCTACTGTACCTACGCCACTGGCGTTTTCTATTTCTCCCATATTTCTTGGATTATTGAAATGATCCATTACTTTCTCACTGTACATTATTGCACCTCTTTCTTTTCTTTTTTCACAAAATCTTCGTATAATGGTGACATGCTTCTTAATCTCTCAATAATCTCTTTAAGCTTGTCTACCGTATAATCTACTTCTTCCATTGTATTTTTCTCTGATATTGTCAGTCGTAAAGAACCATGAGCTATCTCATGTGGCAGTCCGATTGCCAAAAGTACATGAGATGGATCAAGAGATCCTGATGTACATGCTGAACCACTGGAGCCGCATACTCCATTCTGATCAAGAAGTATAAGCATTGACTCACCTTCTATAAATCTAAAGCAGAAGTTCGCATTATTAGGAAGACGGTTTTCTCTATGACCATTAAGCCTTGAATATGGTATCTCTGCAAGAACTCTCTCTATAAGATGATTTCTAAGCTTCGTCTCCTTTTCCATACGACTTTCCATGTTTTTTGCTGCTAATTCAACAGCTTTACCAATACCTACGATTCCCGGAACATTATGTGTACCGGCACGGCGCTTACGTTCCTGAGCTCCACCATGAATAAATGAACCAATCTTGACTCCTTTTCTGATATACATAATTCCTATACCTTTAGGTCCATTAATCTTATGGCCGCTTGCACTAAGCATATCTATGTTCATATCATCGACATTAATTGGAATATGTCCCAATGCCTGAACAGCATCTGTATGGAAAAGAACTCCATGTTTCTTTGCTATCTCCCCAATTTCTTTAATCGGTTCTATAGTTCCAATCTCATTATTAGCTGTCATTACTGATATAAGTATAGTATCAGGTCTGATTGCCTTCTCAACATCTTCAGGATTAACAGTACCATACTCATCTACATCAAGATAAGTAATCTCATATCCATTTCTTTCAAGATATTCACATGTATGAAGTATCGCATGATGTTCGATTGAAGATGTTATTATATGCTTTCCTTTTGATGCATATGCCTCAGCAGTAGCTTTTAAAGCCCAGTTATCTGACTCACTTCCACCGCCTGTAAAATATATTTCTTCGGGTTTGGCACCGATAAAGTCTGCGATAGTCTTTCTTGCATCCTCCACAGCTTTCTTACTTTCACCTGCAAATGAATATATGCTTGAAGGATTACCATAATATTCTGTAAAATACGGAGTCATAGCTTCAACTACCTCCGGATATGTCTGTGTAGTTGCCGCATTGTCCATATATATCACTTTATCCATAATATAGTCCTCCTATTCCTAGTATCTTTATATGATTTCTTACTTATTATAGCATCTTATCTTTTATTGTCAATATAAGAAGCATACTTAATACATCGAATGTTACTGTACAGACGCAAGCTTGACACTTGCTGTCAAGCTATGCGCCAATAATTAAATTGTGCCTGCTACTATAAATATGCATTTAAAATGGGCTGTAATCGTTACTGTAGCACAATAGGTGTGTACAGTAACCAGCGAATAATAAGTAAGATGTATATGGTAACAATACTTAAAAGAACTTCCCTATAGAGTAAAAAGGAGCTCTGCATCAACAGAACTCCCTTTCTTATACTCTAATGCACCAGGTGGGATTTGAACCCACACGATATCGCTACCGACGGATTTTGAGTCCGTTGCGTCTGCCGTTCCGCCACTAGTGCATTTATCTAATGCCACAACATTAGATATAATATCATTTTTTTAATATGTTGTCAAATAAATAATGATACACTCCCTCTTAAAAACCCCTTCACTAAAACCAAGATTTTAATAATCCTTTTTGGCGTAATCAACACAAAGATGTTTGATTAATTCAAAAAAAATTGATCTGCAAAATAATAAACTTAATAATCTAAATAAAAAACCTAATACTGTAAACATGTTATATGTAGACAATATTAGGTTTTACTTATGTAATTATAAAATTAACCGATTACTTTCTTCACGGCTTCCAGAACTCGATCCGCCTGGAAAGGTTTTACTATGAAATCCTTGGCTCCATTCTGAATAGCTTCGATAACCATTGCCTGCTGACCCATTGCAGAACACATGATAACATTTGCTCCGCCATCAACTTCCTTAATCTTCTTAAGAGCCTGAATACCATCCATCTCAGGCATTGTAATATCGAGTGTTACTAAATCCGGTTTTAATTCTGAATACTTCTGAACGGCAACAACACCATTCTCTGCTTCTCCTACGACATTATAACCACCCTTCGTTAAAATGTCCTTAACCATCATTCTCATGAAAGCAGCATCATCAACAACTAAAATATTATTTCCCATGGTCATTCTCCCTTGCAATAAAATTGTATATCAAGCCCTAAATAAATACACCTCATGATACAGTTGCACATAACTGTTCATGAAATATAGAATATAGCTTTCCTTGCTTTCGTCGTCTGAACAGACTACAACTATGTGTGTATTATATATCTTTTGATATTATGTGTCAAGCAAAAACCCTCTTTTTATGCGTAGTTATAGTTCACGCGTTACATTCATAAATCACTGTAAGCCATACATTTCCAATCAGTAATATTTATTACTCCCCCATAAATTGCTTTTCTTTAAGTCAACATATTCACTGTAAGCCTGTTCAAGCATCTGTTTTTCATTGGAATATTTGAGCAAATGATATGCCTCATGGTACTTATAATATCCCGAATCCACAAAAAATTCTTCTCTTTGCGGTTTACTGTAATAGCTGTCTGCCATCATAAGATACCAATGAACATTCTTTACTACTGTGTCACCAGGTGTATTGAAAGAATACTGGCTTTTTCCTACATATTTAATAATACTGGCTGATACGCCGGTCTCTTCCCTGACTTCTCTAAGAGCTGTTTCCTTATACTCTTCTTCCGGTTCGACAGTTCCCTTAGGCAGAACCCATCCGTCGTATCTGTTTCTGTAATTTTTATACAACAGTAAAACCTTTCCTCTAAAAATTACTACACCGCCACAACTTGTTGCCTCAATCATTGCAAACCCTCCTTGACCGGCGTATCTGTTATCTGATTATAAGTATAACCTTTTTGACCAATCTTTACAACAACATTTCATCTTATGTCAGGTGTGTACAGTAACGTACAACAACATAGCAACTGTAAGCCCTAGTGTACTGACACAAATTAACCAAGATACTCCTCAAACATCTTTTTTGCTATAGGGATTGCATACTGGCTTCCCGTACCTGCACCTTCTACAACTATGCTTACAGCAATCTTTGGATTGTCGGCAGGTGCAAATCCAACAAACCATGCATGGGATGTTCCCTCTTCGTCAAACTCTGCTGAGCCTGTCTTTCCTGCGACCCGATATGACATTCCGCTAAGCGATGTACCTGTACCACTATTTACAACTTCTTTCATCAGCCTTTTCATAATCTCGGCAACTGACTTATCTACTATCTGCCCCATCGAATCAGGATTATATTGTTTTACGACTCTGCCTGCTTCATTTTCTGTATGATCCACGATATATGGTCTCATCATTTCACCATTGTTGGCTAAAGCAGAAGTTATCATCGCATTAAACATAGGAGTAATCTGTGTTTTTCCCTGTCCTATGGCAGTCTGGACAATTTCTCCTTTATCAGATTTATTGTCAAGTACAAAACTGCTTTTATTATTTTCAAATCCAAGCTTTATCTTTTTATTAAAGCCAAATCTTTCACACAGCTTACGGAAAGATGATATATTAAGACCTACTCCTATATTGGCAAATGATGTATTACATGATTTTGCAAATGAATTTTTCAAATCAAGTGCTCCATGGGATTCACCGCCATAACAGTTGATATTATTTCCTTCAAAAGAATCTGAACCATCACATATATATCTGTACTTTTTATACATTTCCTTATTCTCCATGATGTACTCCATGGCAGTCATAATTTTAAAAGTAGATCCTGGCGGATAAAGTCCCTGCGTCGCCCTGTTAAGAAGTGCCGAATTATCTTCAGAGTCCTCCACAAGTTCATCCCATTCCTGAAGTACGGTATTTGGATCATAGTCAGGCTTTGAAAGCATTGTCAGTATCTTACCAGTAGAAGGTTCTAAAGCCACTACTGCGCCCTTATATCCTCCCAGCGCATCATAAGCAGTCTTTTGAAGTCCGGCATCCAGTGTCGTTATAACACTATCGCCCTGACTCTTTTCTCCACGGAAGATATTTATAAGCTGCTTAAGAGGATTAGAATGAGATGTAAGAAGCGGATAACATTGTGACAGTTCAACACCTGTCATACTGTTATCAACTCTTCCTACTGCATGGCAGAAAACATCATTGTACGGATAATATCTCTTTTCCGAACCATCTTTTCCTTTTTCCGTCTTGGCAAGGACTTTTTTATCTGATGAATAAATCGTTCCTCTTACAATACGCTTAGCAAGCAATTCCTGTCGTTTGTTATATGGATTATTTATAACCTCGTCTGCATCTACTGCCATAAAGTAAACAAGATATCCTATCATTCCAAGAAAAACAGCAACAACACAATACGTTATAATAAGTACCTGTGCGTTTCCACGTCTTTCTTCTTTTCTGGCAGCCTTCTCAGCCTTCCGTCTGCTTTTTTTATCTTTCTGATTTACGTTTTCTATTTCTTTCTGTGATTTTCTGCTCATCTGATTCCCCCCTTAGGATAACAATCATTCACTTCGTTCATGATGATTCCTCCTTAAAATAATGTAGTGGCACGATTGATTGCATCAATCCTGCCAAATCAGTCGGAATCATTAACATCCCAAGGAATCCTCCCATCTTCGATGGGTCCCTCCTTAGGATAACAATCATTCACTTCGTTCATGATGATTCCTCCTTCTCATCAAGCACATACATTCCCTGGATTATGCTAAAAAGTATTATCGTACTGATAACGGAACTTCCGCCGTAACTTACAAGTGGAAGTGTTACACCTGTTGAAGGTATGAATTTTGTTACACCACCTATTGTCAAAAATACCTGAAATACATACTCAACGCTAAGTCCAAGTGCTGTTAGTTTATAAAATCTCCTTGTCATCTTAAGAGATATATTGATAAACATGATAAAACAGCTTATCTCAACAAGAATAAGGCATATTCCAAAAAATGCTCCAAGTTCTTCACATAAGGCAGAGAATATGAAATCAGATTCTGCAACAGGTATTTTATTCGGCATGCCTTCTCCAAGTCCCATTCCAAACCATCCGCCTGTTCCTATGGCAAAGAGTGACTGTGCCACCTGGTATCCCTGTTTTGCGATGGTACTCCATGGATCTCTCCAGGCAATGACTCTGTTCTGTACATGTGTAAACAAATGATATGCGATGACAGCGGCTGCCATACCGGCTCCCAGACCTGCACCAAAGTAAATTATGTTCTGAGTGGCAACATAAAGTATGACAAGATATGTTATAAAAAATATAAGTGCTGCACCAAGATCCTTTTCAGCAACGAGTATAAGTACATGAATTGCAGCGACAATTGTCACCTTAACCACATCATGGAACTCTGTGGATTTGGCAAGAAGGGCTGCTGCAAAGAATACAAATATAATCTTAACAAATTCTGAAGGCTGTAATGCAAAGCCTCCTATTTTAATCCAGTTACGTGCTCCATACATTTCTTTACCTATTACAAATACAAGAGCAAGCAGGAGTATACCTATAACAGCATAAAACCATCCAAACCTGTCAAAATATTTAAATTTTTCTATAAGATAAGGAATAAAAAGTCCTACAAGGCTTATCCCGGCTGCAAACATCATTTGTCTTGTCACATTGGTAAGACTTAACCTCTCTATCATAATAAAACCTATCATGAGAAGCATAAGCATATTGTTAAGAACTATTTTGGACATTCCTTCATATACATACGGATATGCCTTTCCTACAAATATAAGAAATGCAAGCTGCAATAGATAAAATACAAGTATTTTCATATCCAGACTATTAAGAAACAGTACTAGAGAGCATATAAAATGTATAATATACATTATTCTTTTCTGCTTTTTGTATACTTTTTCCTTCCTATCCTTATCTTTTCCAATAAATACAGTAAAGCAGTGCCATGTATATATTGCAAATAAGAAAATTATTATATACTTTGAGCTTTCTACCAGTATTGAATGAAATACTCCTATAAAGTTCATATCTCCGAATATGTCCATCAATTTCTGTGCTGCTTTTTGTTTATCCATCATTTCCTCCGGTTATTATCTTTTAATTACTGTTTACACCTGTGATGATTGCAATATAATTATTGGTGCATAGCTTGATTATCTTACTCAACACCATTTATATAATGTCCTGTCTGTGACGGCTCATCACACTGTCCCATAAGTATATTATTGACCTTGTCCTTATCTTCAACCGTAAAATCATACCTGAAATTTCTTATGCCTTTATCATATAATTCATCTTCATATTCCATAAGTGACAGAGTTTCTTTCTGATAAATTGTATTGTAGCAGTATTTACAATAATTAACATCTATAAATTCTCTGCCTTTCATATCTTTTATCATAATCTGCCTGTTCATTCCTTTTCCCGATATCATGGCGCATGTATCGGTATTATATGATACACACTGTGCAGATACTATCATAGGTATGTGGGTATAAATTATCATCTCTGCCCCAGGCTTATCCGTAAGACATCTCATCTCATATGATGTAAGCTCGTATGGTATCGTAAAGTTTTGAATACCTCTGTCACGCCATAACGAATAAGACTCAGTATTCATTATATAAATTCCCGCATCAGTAACTATATCCTTTTCTTTTATGCCTGCTTTCTGCGTAAGAAATATATACTCCTCAAGGTTTCTTATAACATAACCATCCCAAGACTTATTTATTATACTCTTCCCTGACTTAAGCTTCTTTTCCTCAGTATCCCATACATTTTTTCTAAATATATGCGGAAGCATGAGATAAGCTTTCTTGCAATTACCATGACATTTATCAAGTGCTTTTTCGAGCAGGTCGTCTGATAATAATTCTGTCTTTATATATACTTTACTTATTTTATCACTATCTGCCACAGTATCTAACTGCTCCATAGTCATAACAGAAGCTATATACGTAACATCTTTATCCTCAATATATTCTTCCTTATCACGCTTATCCGTACATTCTCTTTTATATCCGGCAAAATCTCTTCGCCTGAACTTTTCAAGGATGGCTTTCTTAAGCATAAGAAGTCCCTCTCTTCTAAGATTCTTCAGGACTCCCACAGGAAGAAATAAGTCACCTTTAAGTTCTATATCAAGTTTTGCAAATTCAAACTCACTATTACCCGTCTGCATAATGCTCTTTCTTACTGATGCATC
>JALERT010000143.1 GCA_022764445.1 Lachnospiraceae bacterium
GAAAATATCGCTAAAAGCAAAACTCTTTCTTATTGCATAAAAAGAGGGGCAAATTGAATTTGCCCCTCTTTTGATATTTTGATTTTTACATATTTACATGTTAAGAAAGATATGCAGCATAATCTTCTGCTGTTGTTAAGCCGTTTTTCCAGTCATTCATCTTCTGTTTTGTAGCTTCAAGAGTTTTCTTGCATATTTCAGGAAGCTCTTCTCCCCATGCTTTAGTAGCTTGATCAAATCCCTTCTGGATGGCATTCATCATTTTGTCAGCTTTATCGGTATCTCCACCTGAAAGAGCGATTGCCATGCTGACAAGTCTGTCAGATGTCTTATTAACTCCCCAGTAACCATTTTCTGAAATATCTTCCTGTGCTTTTCTAATAGTATCTGCATCAGCTACAGAAGCAGCATTACGAAACTGTACTGCAAGATTTGTGCCGGATGCAAGATCAAAAGTTCCCTTCTGTTTGTTAAGAAGTTTCTCAACAAGACTCTGGAGTGATGCTACACGTGATTCCTGATCTGTCTTAAGTTTCTGAATCACAGCATCCCTGTTATAAATAGTATTGGCACTGTCCTTATTTGTCTTATTTGATTTTTCGTAGACTACACCTGTGTTATATGATTTCTGGTCATTTTTTACAACATCTGTACTGCCTGCTGTTTCAGTCTTCTGAGCTGTTGCAGTTTTATTTATTTCATCTGCAGCTATGTTAGAAGAATAGTTAGAATTAATTGATGATAAACTCATAATTGAACCTCCTTTTCAACTTTATAATGTCATTCCGTTGACATCTTGTTTGTGTGTTCCTGATAATATATATAGTATTGCTAAAAAAAGCAAAACTACCGTATAGCATCCTGCTTATTAAGAAGACGCTATACTGGATATACATATATATCGTCATTTTATATAATAAATTAATAGTATTTATAATCTGTTTTACTTAATCAGGGTTATTGTAACACCACAGGTGTGCATAGTAATTAATCCGGAATCTTTGTCTGGCATAATATAACATCATAGTCAGGAAAATCAGACATCGCTTTACGATAAGCCATGGTTGCCTGGATTTCGTCCTGAAAAAGTCCAAAAACTGTAGGACCGCTTCCGCTCATAAGAGAACCGATTGCTCCATTATCCATAAGGTATTTTTTCAGGTCGTTAAGTACCGGATATTCTGGTATTGTGACTGTCTCAAGAACGTTGGAAAGAAGTGATGCGACAGCTGCACCATCTTTTTTCTCAATGCGGTCAATCATCTTGTCTGTATCAGGATGATAATCTAATGAAGGAAGGTCAAGATGCGTATAAACATATGCTGTGCTTACAGATATATCTGGTTTGATTAGTAGTGCAAAGAGAGGTGGAAGTGAGGGAAGTTCTGTTAAAATTTCACCAATACCTTCTGATAGCTGGGTTCCTTTTTTTATGCAAAAAGGAACATCAGCACCGAGAGTAACTCCCAAATCACAAAGTTCTTCTATTGTAAGACCGAGGTTATATAATTCGTTGATACCCTCAAGTGTTGCGGCACAGTCAGAACTGCCACCTGCAAGACCGGCGGCAGCAGGTATATTTTTAGTAAGGTGAATTTTTATTCCGCCATCTATTTTATAATTTTCAAACATAAGTTTTGCAGCTTTATAGACAAGATTTTTTTCAGGTTGAATTTTATCAGGAAGTTCCTTGTCCATTGTAAATATGATTCTTTCGTCCTCTATAGCTTCCAGTGAAATTTCATCATATATATCGATAGTCTGCATAACCATACGAAGCTCATGATAACCATCAGGTCTTTTGCCTGTTACATCAAGAGTCAGATTTATTTTAGCCGGAGCCTTTTTATAAATTATATTTTCCATGAAAATTTCTCCATTCGGTTGTAGTTATTGTTAATTGTAGTAACTAAATTATTACTATTATATATAATATCTAAGTTTTGTGCTAGCTTTTTTAAAAAGTTATGTTATAATTGTGTTTGGATTGTGTTACTGTAACACCATAGGGGTGTAAGGTAAATATAAGTTTTTAAGTTTGTATATAAATAATATAAAGAGGTAATTACTAATGAAAAGAGCAATAATAGTATTGTGTTCGCTTATTGTTATATTTATTGCTATATTGACTTTTCAGTTTGTAAATTTTGGCAAAGATACTAATGGAGACACATTAGACAATGAGGGTGAATATTATAATATTGAAGATTCAGTGAAAATTGGTGATTCATTGTATAATAAAGAGCTAATAAAAGTAGATACTAATCCTGACAGCTATACTATGATTGTCAACAGGGACTATCCCATGCCGAAGGAGTATGTACCGTCTGATCTGGTAGTGCCGGAAGTTAAATTTAGTTTTTATGGAACATATGAAAAGAGTTATATGAGAAAGACAGCAGCAGATGCAATTAAAAAATTGTTTGATGGTGCAAAAAGTGAAGGATATGAATTAAAGGTAGTTTCAGCATACCGTTCGTATGAACGTCAGGAGGCTATCTACAATAATAATATTCGCAAAAAGGGAAAAGAAAATACAGATGCGGTTTCGGCAACACCTGGTTGCAGTGAGCATCAGACAGGGCTTTGTGCGGACGTATCAAGTGATAGCGTAGGATGCACCATAGAGCAGAATTTTGGCGATTCGCCTGAAGGAAAGTGGCTTGCAAAAAATTCATATAAATATGGTTTTATTATAAGGTATCCCAAGGGTAAATCAGATATAACGGGATACTCCTATGAGCCATGGCATATAAGGTTCGTTGGAAATAATCTTGCAAAGTATCTATATGATAAAAAGATTACATTGGAAGAATATTATAAGACAACGACAGTTGATAATAAGGTGCCTGAGGATGAACAAATATCTGATACTGATACAGGTGCGGATTTACCTGATGAACCACAGATGACAACAGCACCTACTCCAAAGTCAACAGATTATGTAAATGATTATGTGGATTCGGACTCAAAAGTGACAGACAAACCAACAGATGAACCAAAGAAAAGTCCAAAGCCATCAAAGGATAAAAAGCCGAAACCAACTAAAAAGCCTAAGGTAACAAAGAAGCCGGCAAAAACAAACGAACCGGTAATAACCGAAAAACCTGTTAAGACAAAAGAACCTGCGGAGACAGCAAGACCGGAAAAAACACCGGAGCCTGCGACAACTGAAGAATCGGTTAAAGATCCGGGATCGGAAGAAAGTCAGTAAAGTACAAAGTAGCGGTAATAATGATTATTATAAATTATATTAGTACAACCAGAATTGTCAAAATAATAAAGAAC
>JALERT010000210.1 GCA_022764445.1 Lachnospiraceae bacterium
CATATAAGACAGCTGTTTCTAAACATTATATCATGCTATTTCTCAAATCTGACAGCTATAGAATTGGCATGTGCCGTAAGCTTTTCTGATTTAGCAAAATCTTCAATATCGTTATGAACAAGCTCGAGTGCTTCTCTTGAATATGATATGATACTTGATTTCTTAATAAAGTCGTCTACTGATAAAGGTGAGAAGAACTTAGCCGTACCGTTTGTAGGAAGGACATGATTAGGTCCTGCAAAATAATCACCAAGTGGTTCACTACTGTATTCTCCGAGGAAAATTGCTCCTGCATTCTTTATCTTTGTCATTGTATCAAATGGATTCTTTGTAACTATTTCAAGATGCTCTGATGCAATCTCATTAGCCGTTTCTATTGCATCATCCATATTGTCAGCTACCAGTATGTAACCATATGAATCAAGGGATTTCTGAATTATATCTTTTCTTGAAAGTTCTTTAACGAAACCATCTACCTCATCTGATACCTTTTTTGCAAGTTCTTCACTTGTTGTCACAAGTATTGCTGATGCCATCTCATCATGCTCTGCCTGTGATAAAAGGTCTGCTGCCACATAGCGTGGATTAGCAGTCTCATCTGCAAGAACGAGTATTTCACTTGGACCGGCTATAGAATCAATGCTTACATGTCCGTAAACTGCTTTCTTTGCAAGTGCAACAAATATATTACCTGGTCCTACTATCTTATCAACTTTTTTAATGCTTTCCGTACCAAAAGCAAGAGCTCCTATTGCCTGTGCTCCACCTACTTTATAGATTTCATCCACACCTGCTTCATTAGCAGCGACAAGTGTAACAGGATAAACTTTTCCGTCCTGTCCCGGTGGTGTAGTCATGATGATTTTACTTACACCGGCAACCTTAGCAGGAACAATATTCATAAGAACTGAAGATGGATAAACAGCCTTTCCACCCGGAACATATACACCCACTCTTTCAAGTGCCGTAATCTTCTGTCCAAGAAGTGTACCATCAGGCTTACTGTCAAACCAGCTGTAACGAACCTGCTTCTGATGATATTCTCTTATATTAACAAGAGCTTTTCTTATTATTTCTATCAGATGCTCATCAACCTTTGTATAAGCCTCTTCTATTTCCTCTTTTGTTACTTTGATTGTATCTTTTGTTATCTTAACTTTATCAAACTGCTCTGTATATTCAAATAAAGCCTTATCCTTGTTAGCCTTAACGTTAGCAAGAATATCATTAACAGTTGTTTCAAATTTACTGTACTGGTTAGGACTCCTCTTTAATAAATTTTCTAAAATATTATTGCGTTCCTCTTCCGTTAATTTTATTATTCTCATATTCTGCCTCCATATATAACGATTTTAAATTAACTACTCTATATTCCTTGCCTATTTTCCCGATAGTACAGGAAAAAGTCATCAGTATAGCCGGTTAATCCTCTGGAATAACCTTCTTTAAATCGTGGATAAGCTTTGTAATACGCTCATGCTGCATCTTCATGCTAACTTCATTTACTACGACACGTGCAGAAAGCGGACATATCTCTTCAAGCACTTCAAGTCCGTTTTCACGAAGTGTTGAACCTGTCTCAACGATATCAACTATAACCTCTGAAAGACCTACAATAGGAGCAAGCTCTACTGAACCATTAAGTTTAATAATCTCCGCTGTCTGATGTTTTTTATTGTAAAAATAATCCTTTGCAATTCCAGGATATTTACTTGCAACTCTTATAAGAGAACCATTATTTAACTGTTCTCTGGCACTTGCCGGTCCTGCTACACACATACGGCACTTACCTGTATTTAAGTCAAGTACCTCATAAAGCTTTCTTCCTGCCTCAAGTATTGTATCCTTACCCACTACACCTATATCAGCTGCACCGAGCTCAACGTATGTTGGAACATCTGTAGCTTTTGAAAGAAAGAATTTAAATCCCAGCTCTTCATTTACGAATATAAGCTTTCTCGTCTTTTCGTCTTTCATTTCTTCACATGTTATGCCAATCTTTTCGAGCAGCCCGAGTGTATGCTTTGCAAGTCTTCCTTTGGCAAGCGCAAATGTAATATATCTCATTTTTCTTCCTCATTTCTAAACTGTTTTATACTAATAGTCACTTAGCTTTCTCTTTGTTTCCTTATCTTCGTTAAAATCATACTCTGTTATATTCTTTTCATCATCCAGATAAAGCATCTTTTCTATCTTCATGCGCTTTGCATATTCTTTATAATCATCGATGCTTCGCTTTGATGATTTACGCATAAGCTGAAGCTTCTTACCCTCACTTCTAAGCTTTGAAGCAAGGCTGATTGTCTCCTCTCTGCATTCATGTGAATATAAAAGTATACTTCCGTCTAAAGCATCCGTATCAATAAGCTTCTGTCTTGACAATGCAAGCATAAGCTGGTCAATCACGATAGCAAGACCTATTGCTTCTGACTCTTTGCCAAACTGTTTAACAAGTCCGTCATATCTTCCTCCTGTAGCAACGGCCTCCCCATTGCCATATGTATACGCACGGAATATGACACCTGTATAATAGCTGTAATGACTAAGCATACTTAAATCAATAGTTATGTAATCCGAAAAACCGTATATATTAAGTATATCTTCAATATTCTTAAGACGATCTATTGCTTTCTTAACCCTTTCACTCTTTGAACGTTTACTTACAAATTCAATAGAATCATCAAGATTGTCAAGAAGTTCTGGAAGCTTTAGTATTACTTCTTTTAAATCTTCTGATATTGTAAGACTATCAAGAAGTTCTTCAACACCAAAGAAATTCTTTGCCTCAATAAGCTTCTGAAGCTTTGATGCATCATCATCTGAAAGACCTGCTTCTTCTACAAGTCCCCTGAAAAGATCAGCATGACCAATCTCAAGCTGGAATTCTTCTAATCCACTCTTTAAAAGACATTCTATCGTTAATGCAATCATTTCTGCATCTGCATCTGAAGTTCCATCATTAAATAATTCAGCACCTACCTGTGTTACTTCCTGAAGTTTCCCTTTATATGGAGGTGTATTTACAAATGTACTTCCTGTATAGCAGAGACGAATCTGCATATCTTCGTCTTTATAATACTTTGCAACACATCTTGCAATAGATGGCGTCACATCAGGTCTTAATACAAGAGTATTATTATCTCTGTCAAAGAATTTAAACATCTCTCTTGAAGATGCTGTTCCACGCTCTTTACTGAATATATCAAAATATTCAAATGTCGGTGTCTCAATGTCCTTAAATCCGTGCCCACTCATAACGTTATGTACACTTTCCTGTACACTAAGCTTACTTGCACATTCTGCCCCATATGTATCTCTCACACCTGTAGGCGTATGTAAGAGTGCCTGTCCCGGATTGTTATCTGATATATTACTATTCTGGTTCATTATGTTCCTCCAATTACTGATATAAACTTGTTGGGCTTTCCTGTTTTGGATCATATCCATTCTTACGAAGAGCATCTATTATCTGCTCCTTATGTTCCTGTCCGAATGCTTCCATGGTAATCTTAAGTTCAACTGCTGCATTACGGTTAATACTTACAAACTGGTTATGTTCAAGCTTTATTACATTACCCTTCATCTGAGCGATAATATTTGCAACATTGACAAGTTCACCCGGTCTGTCTGGAAGAAGTACCGATACAGTAAATACTCTTCCTCTTTCAATAAGACCATGCTGCACGACAGATGAAAGAGTTATGATATCCATATTGCCGCCACTTAAAATTGAGACGACTTTTTTACCTTTACACTTAAGATGCTTAAGTGCTGCAACTGTAAGTAAGCCAGAGTTTTCAACAAGCATTTTATGATTTTCCATGACATCAAGGAAATTAACTATAAGCTCCTGGTCTTCTATCTGAATTATTTCATCAATATTCTTCTGAATATATGGGAATACTACGTCTCCCGGAGTCTTAACAGCAGTACCATCAGCGATTGTATTAACTGTAGGAAGAGTAACTACCTTTCCTGCTTCTAGTGAAGCTTTCATACAGCTTGCGCCCGCCGGTTCAACACCAATAACCTTAATATTAGGATTAAGAAGCTTTGCAAGTGTTGATACTCCTGCTGCAAGACCGCCACCACCGATTGGCACAAGGATAATGTCTACAGTTGGAAGTTCTTTAAATATTTCCATTGCAATAGTTCCCTGGCCTGTCGCAACAGTTTCATCATTAAACGGATGAACAAATGTTGCTCCTTTTTCTTCAGCAAGCTTTAAAGCATACTGACATGCTTCATCATATACTGAACCATAAAGAACAACCTCAGCACCATAGCTTTTCGTACGGTTGACTTTAAGAAGAGGTGTTGTTGTCGGCATAACTACAGTTGCGGGAACTCCATAAATCTTTGCGGCATAAGCAACACCCTGTGCATGATTGCCTGCTGATGCTGTTATAAGACCTTTTTTACGTTCTTCCTTTGACAATGTACTTATTTTATAGTACGCACCTCTTACCTTATATGCACCTGTATACTGCATATTTTCCGGTTTAAGATAGACTTTATTTCCTGTCTGTGCAGAAAAATATTCACTATAAATTAAGTTAGTTGCAAGAATAACCTCTTTTACCTTTTCTGAAGCTTCTTCAAATTTCTCTAATGTCATCATAATCTTGATTGCTCCTTTTCCTTTTATTCGGCTTTACGTTGAAATAATGCATCTACGAAGGAATCTGCATCAAATTTCTGTAAATCGTCTATTTTTTCTCCTATACCAATATATTTGACAGGAATATTCATCTCTGACTGGATAGCTATGGCTATACCGCCTTTTGCCGTACCGTCAAGCTTTGTAAGAACTATTCCTGTAATATCTGCCACATCATTAAACTGCTTTGCCTGTGAAAGAGCATTCTGACCTGTAGTTCCATCAAGTACAACAAGAGTTTCCCTGTGTGCATCAGGATATTCCCTTTCAATAATTCTGTTAATCTTCCTAAGTTCTTCCATAAGATTTTTCTTATTATGAAGACGTCCGGCAGTATCACATATAAGAACATCTGCATTTCTTGCTTTAGCTGCATTAACTGCATCATATACAACAGCCGCAGGATCGCCGCCTTCCTGTCCCGCAATTATATCAACACCGGCTCTGTTGGCCCACTCAGTAAGCTGTTCTATTGCTGCTGCCCTAAATGTATCGGCTGCCGCAAGCACAACTTTTTTACCCTGCTCTTTAAGCTGGCCTGCCAGCTTTCCAACTGATGTTGTCTTTCCTACACCATTAACACCTATAAGAAGTACAACTGATTTTTCATTTTCAAATTCATAAGCAGTTTCATCAACCCTCATCTGCTCTTTGATAGAGTCAACAAGAAGCTGTCTGCACACTTCTATTTCTTTTATCTTCTGTTCTTTAACCTTCTCTTTTAAATTTTCTATGATCTTCTCAGTTGTATTAACGCCTATATCTGCCATAATAAGCACTTCTTCAAGTTCCTCATAAAAATCATCATCTATCTCTGAAAATCCATTGAATATGGAATCAATACCGGCTACAAGGCTATCCCTTGTCTTAGTAAGACCATTTATCAGCTTGCCAAAAAAACCTTTTCTTTCTTTCATATAAGCCTCCATTCATATATGCATGTTCTCCCGGAATCTCTCTTACACCTGACTTTCCGCCAAATGCACAAGATAACAGCAGCATAAAACTTATCCATGCTATAGTACACTATTTATCATGTAAGGGCAACCCCTGTACTAATTTGCAATCTCTTTTTCATCAAGAAGATTTACTGAAACAAGTGTAGATACACCCTTTTCCTGCATTGTAATACCATACAGTATATCGGCGGCATTCATAGTACCACGTCTGTGGGTAATTACTATAAACTGCGTATCTTTTGTTAACTTATGAAGATAGTCTGCATACCTTCCTACATTGGAATCATCAAGTGCAGCTTCTATCTCATCGAGGAGACAGAATGGAGAAGGTTTAAGACTCTGGATTGCAAAGAGAAGTGCAATGGCAGTAAGTGCTTTTTCTCCACCTGAAAGCTGCATCATATTCTGCAGTTTCTTTCCCGGCGGCTGTGCAACGATCTTAATTCCTGCAAGGAGAATGTCTTCATCATCCGTAAGCTCAAGAGTTCCTCTTCCGCCTCCAAACAGTTCTTTAAACACATTGTCAAACCTGCTTTTTATCTCTGCAAACTGTTCTTCAAACTGCTTTCTCATTTCCACATCAAGTTCTTCTATAACACCTTCAAGAACTTCGGCAGCCTTTATTATATCATCATGCTGCGTACTTAAAAGTTCAAATCTCTCATTGACATCCTTATACTGCTCGATTGCATTGACGTTGACATCACCAAGATTTTTAATCATACTCTTAAGTTCTTTTATACGTGACCTCATTTCATTTTCTGAAATGCCCATATCCGTCTTTATCTCTTCTGCACTATGATATGTAAGTTCATACTGTTCCCACATATATGATGTATAAGAATCTATGCGTTCTGCAAGCTTTTCCTTCTGATTGTTAAGTCTGAAACACTCCTTATCAAACTCATTAATCTGCTTTGAAAGTTCTTCACGCTTATCCATAAAGCCTTTATTCTCTTTTGTAAGTTCAGTCTTTTTCTCTGTTTCCTTTTCAATTTGTGCAGATAATTCTTCTATCCTGATTCGTGAAGAAGATATCTTATTATTAACATCTTCTATCTCAGACTGCTTGTCCTTTATGGATTTATCAACATTACTGCTGCTTTCATATACTTCCTGTAACTCTTCATTGTTTCTATTTATTTCATCATTTATTCTCTTTATATTCTCCAGAATGAACTGTTCGTTATTATCAAGCGAGTTCTGCTCAAGCATAAGTTTAGAATTTTTTTCTGCAATTTCTTCTTCTTTATTCTTTTCAGCTTCAAGCTCTTTCTGGTAGGAAGCTATCTCATC
>JALERT010000225.1 GCA_022764445.1 Lachnospiraceae bacterium
CCTGAAAATCTTGTTAATACAAACAATGTTGGGAAAAGAGCCGGGATGATATATCTTCCCTGACACCCTGCAACTGTATCTAAGCCTACAGGTGTAAATACTATATACATTGATATTGCTGCAAGAGCACCTATTCCTGCATATACTAAAACAACACCGCTTCTAAACCACCATGGATATCTGCCTTCTTCTTTTTCATTTCTGCTTATTAAAGCAAAAAAACAAATTAAAATCAAAACAAGTTTATCACATGGAACATATCCATTATATGCCATATTATTAATATATTCCTTACCTTCAATCCATGGATTCAGATATCCTTTTAAAAATTCAAGCAAAGTTTTAGATGCCTGTACCGGATTATTTAATATGTATGATATCTGACCTCCGGCATCGACTCCTGCTCCACCACGTAAATCACCTTGACCTGATGTACTTGCAACACTTATAACATTTTTTACAAGAACCAATACAAATGGTATGGCAATGTTAAACAATATTAATAACTTATACTTCCAATAATCTTTTTTACTTTCAAATTTACTTTCAGGCATAAAAAATACTATAAATGTTAATGGGAAATATACCATCTTAGGCATTACAGCCAGTAACATAGAAATAAAAATAAGCCATATACTTTTCTTCTTTATCTTTTCATCTGGTCTTTGTATCTCTCCAAAAAATGTACATAAACCAAGAAGTGACCAGCCTGTAAGCCACGTATCATATGTATAATTAGATGCTATAAATATATTGGTTGGTATTAATGCAATTAATAGCACAAGAAGCTTACCACTATTTAACTGCCTCATTGCATAATAACATAATATCGCCAATAATAAAACATTCATCCACTTTCCAATAATAAATTGTATGTGATACGGCATGTTTAAACCACCTGAAATTATAATTCCAACTGCAGATGGTATGTATGCAACTACTGACGGAGATGTAACAAGCTGACTTAAATCAACAAAAGTTGTATAATATTCTGAAGCATAGAGATCATCAATATAATTTATATATTCATTTTGTTCTTTTTCATCATAATATTTTTTATTTAATGCAACTTTTGCAAATCGTTCTTTTTGTATACATGCTGATAATGGCTGTTTTCTTTCAAGTATATGAGCAAGTGCAATTGACTGCCCAAAATGCGTTTCATCATCCCAGCTGACTCCCGGACTTGGTGGTTCCAATATTGTAATAAATGTGCCAACTAGCAATATTACAGCCATCCCTATTACTTCTATTTTTTTTGAAAAATATTTTCTAAAAATAAATGCCACTTCTATTATCAGTATAAATCCTGATATAAGGACAGTTGATTTCAAGCTATATTTTACAAAACCATTTTTTTCAAATATAAAAGTAAGAAGCATCGATAAAAGTATGCTTATAATAATTGCAGCTAATACAATCAATAACTTTTTATAGTTCTTTGCAATAACATCAAAATAACAGAGAATTTTATTTTCAATACTTCCAATTACCTTTTCAATTCTTTTTGATTTCAAACAAATTAAACCAGCGATTACGGATATAACTGCCACACAAATATATAATACGGCCTTTGGTATCCTGCTTTCTGAAGGGATTGCATAATAAACTCCATTAATTGTAAAATCAGTAGGAATACTCAGAATATAACCAGCATATTCGTTATTCTCTACATTAATTTTAAATCCAAATGTTCCTTTTTTCCAGGTTATAACATCTGTCTTTTCAGTTAACTTACCGTCGAAATCAATGTTAGAAACCAATATATCCATATCATTATTTGCTGCATTTTCAAAGTCCAGTAATAATTGTCTTGCATTTTTATTGTTTGGAATCTGAATATAACAATTTTCATTTGAATTATATTTAAAAGTATGATTTTCCTGTGTATATCCTACGCAATTTGTAATAAGTCCATCATCAACTGATAACTTAGTACAATCATATCCATCTAAATATAAAGAATTAACTGTGATAATTCCTAATAAAGATAATATTATAAATATTTCAATAAAATGACGAATTTTCTCTCTATAATTGTATTTATCTTCCATTGTTTCTCCATTACTTTTTTAGTTCAATATTTTCTAAATCAATACTCTTTCAGATTATAAGAAAAATCAGATTTTACCTGTGTCAGATTGGGACTGTAACAAGGATCAGAATACTTATACTCAGGATGAAGATCATATAATTTCTTTTGTTCATTCATAAGTCGTTCAAATTTATTACTGTCTTCAATGTCATTTCCCCTGCTTATTGATTCATGATGGTATAATATGGCATCATTTCTTATTATATTGTAATATCCCTTTTCAATTAATTTCAGGCAAAAGTCAACATCATTATATGCAACGGCAAGTTCTTCATTAAATCCTCCAACTTCTTTGTATTTACGGGCTGATACAAGTAAGCATGCTGCTGTAACCGCACTATAATTATAGTCTAGTCTGTTTCTTCCAAAGTAATATATATTATCATCACTTTCACCAGCTAAACAATGAACCGGCCCATGTTTAATTAATATTATACCATCATGCTGTATCTCTTTAGTATCCGGATAATAAAGTTTTGCTCCTACTGCGCCTGTATGGTCAAGCTGAGCCTGTCCAAGCATTCTCTCAAGCCACTGTGATTCTATAATTTCTATATCATCATTTAATAAAAGATAATATTCACCCCTGGCTTTTTTAGCACCGATGTTACACATTTTTGAAAAATTAAATTCCATCTTTTCGTAATTATATGATATATCTTTTGATTTACAAAATTCGCTATACTTAACTTTATTTTCTTCTGAACTTCCATTATCCACTACGATAAACTCTACATTTTTATAATCTGTCTTTTCCAAGAATGAATCTATGCATCTTTTAAAGACTTCAAAATTATCTTTCGTAGGTATTATAACACTTACCAATGGATTATTTACCACATCATATTTTACCCTATACTGATATATTCCATCAATAAGTTCAAGAGAACCTTTTAATCCACGTCTTTTTAATGCATCTTCTTTTGATTTTCTGGCTGCTTCCAGGATGTAAGGTTTTGCCCCCGGATTGATTGCAGTTGATTCCTTTCTCTCTCTCCAGTGATATAAAATCTTTGGAATATGACCAATCTTATCTGTCTTTTCCGTAAATCTAAGTGTAAAGTCATAATCCTGGGCACCTTCATATCCTGCTCTTAATCCACCAAGCTCTCTTACCATGCCTGCTCTGTACATTCCAAAATGGCAGGTATACATATTGGACATAAGAGTATCAGGACACCACTCCTGTTTAAAGTGAGGCATATGTCTTTTTTTTCCATCTTCATCTATTTTGTCTTCATCACTATATATAAAGTCATAATCATCTTCATTAAGTTTCTTTGCCATCTCATAAAGAGCATTATCGCACAATACATCATCACAATCCATAAATGCGATAAATTCACCCTTCGCCATTTCAATAGCTGTGTTGGTACACCTTGATATATGACCATTTTTTTCTCTGTATTTTATATCAATCTTGGGATTATCTGAATAAGATTCTAAAACCTCCCGAACTTCGTCCATTGTAGAACAGTCATCTGCAAGACATAACTGAAAGTTATCATAAGATTGGTTAAGAACTGATTCAATACAATCTTTTAACTGTTTTTTGCTGACATTATATACAGGAACTACAACTGAAATTAAAGGACTATACTGTAATTTCTCATTATTTGTTTTTTCTTTCTCGTTTTGTTTTATCCATATGTCATATTCTGACGTCTTAAATACGTGATTCCTAAATATAATTATTAATTTATGTATAAATACACAAATACCTTCTTCGTTTAAAATCTTTATTGCAGTATGTACTTTTTTTCTTATTTTTTTTAATATTCCATTATCATTATTTTCAGACATTTTATTTTTACCCTTCAATTTTTAATATTTTCATTTGTGACATTCTCTTTTAATTTCACATGCTTACTTCAATGAAAAGTCCTCATACCTTAATGTCAAATGAGGGTTATAATAAGGATCTCCACGCCTTATTACATCACCCCATTTATCCATAAAGTAATTTACTTCACTCCTGAAACGAGCTTCTTTTTCTGATGTATCTTCATATCCCCTGCTTATAGATTCATAATGATACATCTCTGCAAACGGCGTGAATATAACATCATACCCAGCCTTGCGAAGTTTCATACAATAATCTATATCATTAAACGCAACCTTTAATTTTTCGTCAAGACCACCAGCTTCTTCAAAGCACTTCCTTGATGTCATCATACACGCTGCCGTTACTGCCGACATATTTTGTACTGCTGCCATCCTATCGCAGTACCCTTTTTCTCCACGCTTAAAATGCTTGTGTGAATGACCTGCAATGCCACCGATTCCGACTATTACACCTGCATGCTGCACTGTATCATCAGGATAATATAACATACATCCTACAGCACCTGTTCTATCACGCTGCGCATACATCAGCATTTCTTCTATCCAGTTTTCACTTATTACTTCTATATCATTGTTGAGTAATACTATATACTCTCCATTAGAAAAATCTTTTCCAAAATTATTTATGGCAGAGTAATTAAATTCATCTTCCCATATACATACTTTCGCTTTATTTTCTCTCTTTATTTTTTCATAGTACTCAAATGTCTCTTTTTCAGTACTGTTATTCTCAACTACTATTATCTCATAATTTTTATATGATGATTTATTTATTATAGAATTAATACATCGGGATAAGTCTTCTATATGATCCTTATTGGGAATTATTATTGATACAAGTGGATTATCATTTATATCATATTTTATGTGCCTTACCTCTTTAAAAGTCGTTTTTTCTATAGAAGCATTTACATTCATTTTTTCAAAATGTCTTTGTAATGATACATTTTCATTTCTTAATAAATCGTCTATAGAAATTCTTTTTCTTACTTCTTTGTCCTCATAATACAATATATCCGATATATGAGATACTTTCAAATTGTTCTCTATCGCATACAGGAAAACATCCATACCAGATATGTCACCACTTCCAGCCTTTTTATAAATATCTGTCGACATTATATATGATCTGCCTATATAATTATAGCTATACAACGTATCTACCGAAAAATCCGGTTTATATCTTGGCGTATCTGCTTTCTTTATATTTTTTTCAAATGAATTATCATCACAGTAAATTATTTCAGACTGACTTTTATCTGCCTCTTCAATCATCCTGTACATAAAAAAAGGATGTAAAACATCACCTGCCATAAGCTTTCCAATATAAGAAATATTGTTTTTTTCAATAAAATCTATGAATATATTTCCCACATAAAATAAACCATTGACTTTATTATTAAGCGTATACTGATCTATCTTTTCTTTATTTTCTTCTGAACAATTAACACAACAAACCAGCCAGTTCTCCATTGTCTGATTAGATATACTATCCAAAGTTCTTAATATCTCATTTGATAAACCATCTTTACAATCTACTATAAATGCCACCTTTATATCGTATTTTACTTGACTAGCCTTTTGTCTCTTTAACTCATCTTTATCAACGTACCACGGTTTTCTGCAATGATGATTATATATCTCATTGTTAATCATAGTTTTTATATTCTTTATACCGCCTTTTCTTATGGCAAAGTACAGATTTAGAAGGGAACAAGTTATTTCATTTGAACGGATGTAGTATTTTAATTTAGTTTTGATATCACCCAAATCTTATTCCTCCCTGATTTTTATAAATACAACTCTTTTATTCTTTATCGCCAAGCCACTTATGATTCATGCTTATAACACCAAATTCTCCTATATCGTTACCTTCATTTTCAATATAAAACTCTTTTGCATTTTTTATATAATCTAAAATAACATCATCCTTTTGTTTTATATCTATATCCAAATAATACTTTCCCGGAAGAAGAGATAACTTATCAATATTAAATATTATTTTGCCTCTATCTTTTATATCAATCTGAGCCTTATCTGACAGACTGCTTATACCATAGACCACCACTCCGTCACTTCTTACAAAAGAAAGGCGAAAATCAGTTCCTTCTGTTTTTTCTTTTTTACACTCATATGCAATTTCTATATTTAAGTGCTCTCCCATTGTAAATACATGTTTATTTTCTTCATGATTATCCTTATACATATAGAGCTCTTTTATTAATATATCACCATTGCCTGTTCTTTCACTACAGTTAAAGTTACCGCCACTTTGAGATTTATCTATTTCATTATTAACAGTGTTCATTCTCTCGTTTTCCATATCATTACTATAATGAGCTCCGACTATGGAAGGTTTATCTATTTCCTTGATATTACCTTTTTCAATCCAAACTACTTTATCACATATAGACTCAATCTGAGCCATTGAGTGAGATACAATTACTATAGTTACTCCACTTGCTTTTAATTCACGAAGTTTTTCAAAGCATTTGCTTTGGAAATTAACATCACCTACAGCAAGTATTTCATCTATCAATAATATATCTGCCTTGACATTGATTGCAACAGAAAATCCGAGTCTCATATACATACCAGATGAATATGTTCTGACAGGATTATCTATATGCTCCCCGAGTTCTGAGAACGCTATTATATCATCAATCTTCTCATCTATTTCCTCTCTTGTCATTCCAAATATCGATGCATTGGTGTATATATTTTCTCGTCCGGTCATATCGGGATGAAAGCCTGCCCCAAGTTCTATAAGACTTGAAACACGCCCATTGACAACTATTTCTCCTGATGTTGGGTATATTATTCTATTGATAAGCTTTAATGTGGTACTTTTACCACATCCGTTTCTGCCTATTAACCCTACGGCTTCTCCTTTTTTTATGTTGAAGCTTATATCATTTAAAACCCAGTTTTCTTCGTATTTATTTCTTGACCAGAATAATAATTTATCCTTAAGAGCCGTCCCCTTATCATAATATACCTTAAACTTTTTCTTTACATTCTTTAATTCAATAGCGTTATCACTCAATGTAATATTTCTCCTTTTATTTCCTGAAGCTTTATTCTATTTTTACTACATTTTTCCTTATACATCCTGGAAAAATTTACATTTCCTCTGCAAATCCTTTTTGTAATTTTTCGAACACAAAATAACCGACTATTACAGAAACAACTCCAATTATCGCAGAACTTAATAAAGTTTGAAAATGAGGCACTGTTTTATAATATAAAATATCCCTGTAGGCTGTTATAACAGGTGTCATAGGATTTAAGTTAAATAACGCCTGGTATTTATCAGGAACAAATGACGCCGGATACATTATAGGTGATAAATACATCCATGCCATAGTTGCAATTCCCAGTATATGTTCTAAATCTCTAAGATAAACTGTACATGCAGATGTAATGAATGAAATTCCCAGTGCAAGTATGTATTCAATTATCATAATAAGTGGTAAACACAGTAGTGCTGTAAAATTAACACCAAATCCTGTAACGATGATAACTGCAAATATAACTATAAAGCAGAATAACATATTTACGAAACAGCTCGTAACATATGCCATTGGAAGTACGAGTCTTGGAAAATATATCTTCTTTACCATATCCCCATTGTTGATAATTGTAGTAGCTCCACCTGTAAGTGACGAACTGAAAAAAATCCATGGAACTAAAGCTACAAAAAGAAACATGTAAAAGTCTTTAATTCCGGCACGCATAATTACGGAGAATACTATTGTATATACAATCAATTGTAATAGCGGGTTTATAAAAGTCCATAAAAAACCAAGAACAGAAGCCTTATATCTTCCACGCAGGTCCTTTCTTACTAACGATATAAGCATCTCCCTATATGCGTACAATTCTTTTATTCTTTCCATAATAATTATCTAAAACCTCTCTAATAAATGATTACAAAAACTAAGCAATATTTTATAAGACAATTGACTACCGTCTATACAAAATATTATCTAACATTAAAACATCATATAATACCTTCCAAACACTCTCATCCCTTCATTAAAGCATGCATCATGCCCATTGAGAATGTCTTTCCACTCATTCATAAATTTCTTCCATTCTTTTTCTGATGATCTGACCACACTGTACTCATTATCATTAACCTGGCTTCTGCATATGAATGGTGCATATGGCGATACTACACAGTCTCCGAAGTTTTTCTGAGCCGTAAAGCATATGGAAAACCACGCCTGATCAGACCACATACTATAACTTTTCCATCTTTTCTGGATTTTGTCGTAATTATCATTTGTCCATATGTTGTATGTCTCATACTTTACAGCTAGTACAGCCCCGCCAAGAAGTGAAACATTTTGTCTGAATTCAAGTCTGTTCATATATCCTGATTCATTTTTCGGTACATTCCTGTATAGTGGTCGTATCTTTTCTTCCCAGTGGCGGCTGAAGCAGTATCCTGCGTGATACATATTTCCTTCTTTATCATAAACAGCAGGCGCTGCCACATGATTATCTACAGGCTGAAGACACTGTAAGAGTTCTATAAGCCATTCTGGTGATAATTTTTCAGGTCTGTATCCTTTACGTACCATTATTATATAATCATAAGAGCTTAAATCCAAAGGAGGTACTTCCCCATTTACTTTTATCTTTCCTTTATATGTAGTCCCTTTTAGTGACGCTTTTATCCATCTTGCGGTTTTATCATCTTCTGCCAGTATAAATAACCTGCTATTCTCCGGAACATTATATGTAATCTTATAAAACGGACCATGTTCTTTTGACGATTCTACAACGGCAGCCTCATTTCTTTTTCTCAGATAGTCTGCAACAGCGTTTCTTCCAGCCTCTACTATGTATGGCTTAGGTGCAACACCTGATGACGATGAACCACTGTGAAGTCTCCAGTAATAAAGTACATCCGGTATGTGCCTTATAACTGCTGCCTCTGATGTAAGTCTCAAGAATAAATCGTAATCCTGACTTCCATCGTATTGCTTGCGAAATCTGCCTGCTTTTTCCAGGAGATTTTTGTCAAATACAGTGAAATGGCATACATAGTTATTACTCCTAAAAGATTCCTGCTTAAAGTCAGGCTTTAGATGTATGCTCTGCACATGATCTGTCTTACCATCAAATGAAAGTTCATCTGTATAGATAAAGTCTGCATCATATCTGTCAATTTCACGCATTACCTTGTATAAAGCGGATGGATGAAGGATATCATCATGATCCATAAGACCTATATACTGTCCCTGTGCCATAATGATAGCACTGTTGGTGTTGTTGGAAATGCCGTCATTGCAGGCAAGCCTTCGGTATTTGATACGCTTATCCTCCTGCTGATATTCTTTTACGATGCTTTCTACTTCTTTCTGATGTTCTTCGTCGCTTGCATCAGCAAGGCATAGTTCCCATCCACTGTAGGTCTGCCATAAAACTGATTCTATCATATCACAGAGAAAATCTTCAGGAGTATTATAAAGAGGCACTACTATGCTGATTACTGCTTTCCTCTTTGGCTTCCAGCTTTCCTCTTTATTACGTTCTTCTTTTGATATCTTTATGGGATAATATTTTTTTCCAAGTTTGTATTTTATCTGATATCTATAGTAGACTTTTCGCATGGTATAACTAATGCCATAGTCTTCTCTGTATTGTTTAATTTTTGATAACTTTCCCATTGCTAATCTCCTATATAGTTAAAAGCTCCCTGACAGAAGTATTATCTTAAATATTAAGTCATCCATCTTTCTCTGCCTGTACGCCTCACCACTTTTTACAAGTTTAATCCTTGCAGACAGTGATTGTCTGCTGTCAACTAATCTTCTTGCAAGTTTAAGACATTCTCTGGCATTATCGCTTTTAATATACCTTGCTGCTATGTCATCTTCTTTGCAGTTTTCGTATATTCTAAGAAATTCTGTCATCTGATTACTTATATTTCGTCTGTTTCCTTTAAATCTTTTAACTCTGTCTTTAAATTCCTTTGCACGACTTACATTGGTTCCAACTTCATTATTTCCATGCTGCCTGTAGCATATATGAGGAGTTTCGTCATAATATACCCTGCCGAAGCTGCTTGCTATTATATAAAACCACCAGTCATGCATTACCGTATATCTTGGAGGTGCAGCCTTTACCATGTCTCTAAGATTCCTGTTCATAACGATTGTACAGCCTGTAACGATATTTTCTATAAGTGCATTATTAAATGACGGTCTCATAGGAGGACGTTTAATCTCCGATACAAGAGGATTTAAATTCTCATCTACAAGTTTGGGACGACAGCAGTAGAGAAGTGGAATATCATCTGATTCTTTTTTCATTTCTTCTATCTTCTTTATACCGGCACTTAATTTTTCAGGCATCCAGTAGTCGTCCTGATCTGCAAATGCATAGTAATCAGCTTCATCATCTGATTTATCAAGAAGGTCAAAAAAACTTTTAATAACACCTTTATTATCTCCATGGTACCAGCTGACCTGGGAAGGGTAGTTCACTACATACTCTTCAAGTATATCTCTTGTACTGTCTGATGAACCATCATCCCTTATCAACAATTTTATATCTGCAAAGCCTTTATTTCCACAATCCTGTGCAAGTATTGAGTCAATTTGTTCACCAATATACTTTTCTCCGTTGTATGCAGACATTAATACCTGTATCGTGCTCATACTCTAATCTCCATTCTCACTCTTGTCATAATATACATTTAATTATGCCCTATGATTACTTTTTACTTACTATCTTTTTTAGCTATCCCAACAAATCCTGATAGATTTTTCTCATCTGCTTATCTACTACTTCTAGGGAAAAATCTTTTATTTTTTCCCTATTCCAAAGTCCCATCTGCTTTCTTCTTTCATCTCTTGGTACGGCACTCTTTCCTTCTTTTTCTGTAAACATCCGTCTTACTTTGACTGCATAATCCTCCGGAGCAAATCCGTCTATTAGATAACCGCCTTTTGTATGCTCTATAAGGTCAGTTACACCTCTTATAGAAGAAGCAATTACAGGAAGTCCCACAGCCATAGCTTCCATCATGGCTACTGGAAGACCTTCTCTCTTTGATGGAAATACAAAACAGTCACATTGCTGAAGTATCTCCGCCGTATTATTAACATATCCGGCGAAAAAGACTCTGTCTGAAAGACCGAGCTCATTTACCCTCTGAATAAGCTTTTCTTTCATAACTCCTTCACCACAGATAAGATACGCAATCTTAAGATCTTTAAGCTCCTGCATAGCTTCTATCATTGTCATGTTATTTTTTCCGGGTGCCAGTTCTCCGACACTTATAATTATCTTACAGTCTTTTCCAACACCATATTTTTTTCTTATATCTTCTGTACCATCATGGATTTTCCTATCGTCACCTGACCAGTCCTGTATGATATAATCCTTAAACTTATCAGTATCAATTCCTACACCACTTATTTTCTCGGCTCTTCCCCGGAGTGGAAACTTCTTAGCTCTTTTATAGTCTTCTTCGTTAATTGTTATAAGCCTGTCCGTATATCGTGCCATGTGTTTTTCTACCGGATAATAAAGCCAGTTTTTCAGTGGAGAACCAATAAAGAAATGAAATCCATGTGCCGTATAGATCACAGGAACCTTTCTCCCCGTCTCTTTATAGACTTTCATAGCGGCTTTTCTTGCAACTACACCACTCATCGGCATATGACAGTGTATAAGATCGAACTCTTCTTTTTCCATAAGTTCTTTTAACTGCTCATATGACTTAGCCACCTCTTTAGAGAATGGAGATCTGACAAAATCTATCTGATGTGTTACTATCCCTGTTCCTTCAAGTCTTTTATTGTCATGACCATAGACTACAGTATTAAGGTCAGTAGCATAATGTACTTCATATCCCATTTCCTGCAGAATCTTTACGTTATTCATCTCAAACTGAGGCACAAAGCCGCTTACTCTCGTAACAATCAAAGCTTTTTTCATCTAATCCCACCCCTCTGATGATTTTAATAATTTATGCATTTTCTTCACTGTTCTCTACTATTTCTTTCACTATATCTTCAACTTTTTCTTCAGTAGCACTTACTTCCTTCTCAGCCGTAATCTGGTCAGCACCTATACCTTCTGTTGCATCTTTCTTTAGTACAGTCTTAACTGTCATAAGTATAAGCTTTATGTCAGTCCATATGGAATAATTTTCTATATAGAAAAGATCAAGCTTCAATTTATCATATGGCGTTGTATTGTACTTACCATAAACCTGTGCATATCCGGTAAGCCCTGCCTTTACTCTTGTCCTGAACTTAAATTCTGGCATTTCTTCGCAATATTCACGCATGATCTCAGGTCTTTCAGGTCTTGGACCTACAAATGACATATCTCCCTTTATGATATTGAAAAGCTGTGGGAGTTCATCTATACGTGTAGCCCTGATAAACTTTCCTACAGGCGTGATTCTATCGTCATTTTCCTTTGCAAGCTTGGCAACACCGTCACTTTCAGCATTTACAATCATGCTCCTAAATTTATATATAGAAAATTCCTTCTCATATATTGTACATCTAACCTGCTTGTAAAATACCGGTCCCCTGTCATAGAGTTTTATTACAATAGCTGTTATAAGCATAACCGGAGATACGATTATAAGCATTGGAACAGCTATTATGAGATCGAGGAGTCTTTTCCAGAATCTCTGGTCAAAGCTTAGTGCGTATCCCTTTGAAAGAAGAAGCGGTGTATCAAATACATGAATCCTGTCGGCTCCCATAAGAATTATATCTGATATCTTAGGTATGACATATGCCCTTATCTTATTGGCATAGCAGTATTTTAACATGTCATTTCTCTTAACTGCCGATATGTCACCAATTATTACTGCCTGAAACTCCTTCATCTTCTCATGGATGGCATCCATACCTTCATCTATATTGATAGCATCATAAATGGCATACTTATCACGCCTTGTCTCCACTTTATATACAAGCTCTGCTGCCGGTCTCTCTCCATATATGAGAAGGATCTTCCACGGCTGGAATATTCTGTTGTATACATATATTATTATGAAGTTCCACACTGTAGATATTATCATTTCTACAATTAATGACAAAAATAGTACAAATGGATTAACAGCCCTGAATGCAAGAAGTGATATTACTATATAAGTAATTAGATTAGTCAGAAAAAGGCTTAAATACTGGGAAAGCATGACCTCTATACGCCTTAGCTGCCCAATCTTAAGACCTCCGTACATATATGAAAAAAAGAATAAAATTAATGAGAATAATCCTATAACTACATAATGACCTTTTTTATAGAATGACATTACAAACATCATTGATGAGTAATAATTATACCAGATATACGCAAATACGCCTGTCATCAGTATTATATTTACTAATGATGCAAAAAATAATATGGTTTTCTTATATGGATCGTAGTTTTTCATTTATATTCTCCACTTTTATCTTCACTTGATTGTCAGTCTATATGAAATACATATACTGCAGTAATTTTAAACTTCATGCTTCTGCATCAGCTTATCAAGCCCCTGATGTTTTATATTGGCAAGTGAGCTGAATATATGCTCATTGGCAAGCTTCTCTGCTTTTTCCTCATCCTTATCCTTGACAGACTGAAGTATTGCTTTATGTTCCTCTGCTGCCTTTCCTGCTCTTTCCTTTGATGAAAGTGTATTTTTTCTCACACGCTCAACATAATGATGATAATCAGAAAGAATGTGCTTGAGTATCTTACTTCCACATGCTTCATATAAAATAAGATGAAAACGGTTATCAAGTTCGAATATCTGATCCCAGTGTTCTTTCTGTATATGAAATTCACTAAGATAAACGATTTCCTCAAGTTCTTCTATCTGATCTTTTGTAATATTTTCACACGCCCACTTAGCACAAAGTCCCTCAAGATATGAACGTATAATGTATATATCATATATATCTTTGGCAGTTATACCATTTACATACGCTCCTTTATTGGGGATTATGGTTACAAGTCCCTCAAGTTCAAGCTGTCTTAACGCTTCTCTTACGGGAGTTCTTGATACACCCAGTTCTTTACTTATAGCAGCTTCCCGCAGCTCATCATGTTCAGCATAATTGCCTGATAAAATATCTTCTCTGATTTTATTAAAAACTTTCCCTCGAAGGGAATATTTATCCATTAAATCTTTATTATCATTATAATTATCCATAATTACACCGTCCGGTTTTAAATTAAATTTTCACCATGACCTATTGTATACACTAGTACAATCAATGTCAATACGTTATCTTTTGGACATTTTACATATTGTTAATTTATTTATAATTTTGTATAATCATGAAGTGTGACCAATTTTAAACACACCAAATATACAATACGATTTGGCAGGATTGATGTAAGCAATCGTGCCGCTACATATTAAACTAGGAGGATATATTAATCATGGCTATGTACTTTAATGACAACAATAATAAAAAGCCATCAAAAGATAACAAGACCGAAAAGAAATATCCACTTGGTATTCTTTTACCGGTAATTGCTGTACTTGCAATTATACCGCTTGTTACTTTTATGCATCAGTACAACACCAATCTCACTCAGTTCGACTGGTATACAAGTGTCGATAAAGCATTTGATTTCTTCTTATATAATAAGATGGTCTGCTTCATAATCGCATGCTGCTGTATGATTTTCTGTCTAATCTATATTTTCTTTATATATGAACAGAAGATGATCTGGATTAAAAATCTTATCCCACTTGCAGTATACTGTGTTCTTACTTTTATATCTGCCATTGCATCAAATTATTCATACTTTTCATTTCATGGTATTTACGAACAGTTTGAACCTGTATGGGCACTTATGGGATACTGTCTTGTAGTATACTACTGTTTCTTTATATTCCGTACAGAAGATGCTGTAAGACGTACAATGAACTGGTTTGTTGCAGGTATGACAGTTATGGCTGTACTTGGTCTCAGTCAAGCATTTAAGCATGACTTCTACCAGACAGAGCTCGGACAGAAGCTTATTACACCATCTTCATATACCGGTGGACCTCTTACATTTAATTTTGAAGAAGGACGTTCATATATGTCTTTATATAATCCTAATTATGTAGGATTTTATGTTGCACTCGTAGTACCTGTTCTTGTGGCACTTATATTTAATGCTAAGAAATTATGGCACCGCATTGCATATGCAGTTTTAATCGTTTCACTTGTAGTTGTTCTTTTTGCATCCCAGTCACGTGCAGGTATTATAGCACTGATATTTGCGTTTTTCGTAATGCTTCTCTGTATGAGAAAAGTATTTATCAGAAACTGGAAGATAACAGCAGGAGCGATAGCTGTATTTGCCATAGCATTTATCGGAGTCAATGTGATGAACCAGAATATACTTATCAACCGTATGAAATCTATGTTTGCCACAACTGCTGAAACATATCCTCTTGAAAGCATAATAACAGGAGATAATGATGTTACGTTTACATATAATGGTGAAAAACTTTCTTTTAGTACAACTCAGGATAAAAATGGTACAGATGTATTTTCTCTTAAGGATGGTAACGGCAGTGATATCAAATATTCACTTACCGAAGACAAGTCTGCATATGCTGTTGATGATGACAGATTCCCATTCACCTTTGCCTCGGTTCGTGCCAAAAACCTTTCAGGATTTGTTGTATATGTAAATGGCGACAAATCTTATCCATGGTATTTTACCAATATGATGAAGAAAAATGACAAATCTTATTATGTAATGGGTGGTTCAGGCGCACTATTTAAACTTACTGAGCAGGAAAAAACTATTAAATTCCTTGAAGAACATTATCATTTTGCAAATATGCGTGGATATATATGGGCAAGAACGATCCCACTTCTTAAAAAATATTTTGCCCTGGGTTCAGGACCTGACACGTTTATTATTGCATTTCCTAATAATGACCTTGTTGGTACATATAACTCCGGTCATAAAGGTGAAATAATCACAAAGCCTCACTGTATGTTCCTTCAGATTGCAGTTCAGACAGGTGTTCCTTCACTTATAGCACTTCTTGTCTTCTTAGGATGGTATCTGATAAGCAGTCTTAGACTTTACTGGAATATGAATTATGAGGAATACCTTCCAAAGATAGGTGTTGCCATATTTGTCGGAACACTTGCATATCTTATACTTGCATTAACCAATGATTCATGTATAGCAGTATCACCTATATTCTACGCATTGGTAGGTATGGGACTTGGTATCAACTATAAGCTACGTGAGGATAGAAAAAAAGACAGCTTATAAAAGAAAAAATTATACATTTGAAAGCAACTATTTTGAAAGGTTCTGATATGAAAAAAATAACCTCCTTATCAGATGATACATTTAACGATGGTTCAACATATGTTTCTATTGGTATCATTGATGCAAATCTTATTGATACCATAAGAACTATAAATCCTGATATAGCTAATACTATGGTTGTTGGTACAAATATAATTTTTTGGAAGAATCGTATCAAGCATATACAAAAACACATATCCGATTTTAATTCATTTCAAGAATATAAACAATGCTTTTACGATATCCCCAAAATAATTGAACATCCTGATTATATAAGTACTAATCCAAAAGATAACAGTATATCTTTTATAAAAAAGTACACGAAAAATATTTCCGTTGCAGTTCGCATATCAAATGATGGAAAAGCTTCATTCCGAACTATGTATCCATTAAGAGATTCGCAAATTCAAAATTATATAAATAACGGAAGAGCAAAGCAAATAAATAACATTTGACTTTTCTATATTTTTATGTATAATCAATCTTAGAAAACATAAACTTATATAAATGAAATCTGAGGACGGAACAGGCAGCCGTCACGCCCTTGTGGTCTTAAAGAGATGTGGAAATAGTCACTCCACCTGTTTCATTTATTTAGTTAAATAGGATAGCCAAAGGCTATCCTATTTTTATTAAAATACATACATTAACAAAAACGGAGGGTTACTATGGAAAAAATAACAAGTTTTACAATAGACCACATAAAATTAAGACCAGGCGTATATGTATCACGTAAAGATAATGTTGGGGAAAATGTAATCACAACATTTGATCTGCGTATGACAAGTCCTAACGATGAACCTGTAATGAATACTGCGGAAGTCCATACAATAGAACACCTTGCAGCAACATTTCTTCGTAATCACCCTGACTATAAGGACAAGACTATCTACTTTGGACCTATGGGATGCCGCACCGGTTTCTATCTTTTGCTTGCCGGTGACTATGAATCAAAGGACATTATTCCTCTTATGATTGAAATGTTTACATTTATCCGCGATTATAAGGGAGAAGTTCCCGGTGCATCAGCAAAAGACTGTGGAAACTTCAGGGATATGAATCTTCCTATGGCTAATTACCTTGCAGATAAATATCTTAGAGAAGTTCTTACAGACATCAAACCTGACAGACTTGTCTACCCTGAATAAATAATTATTTTGAATAAATGATTTATGTTATAGTTGTTATGCTATAATACACTAAAAAATATATAATTGGAGAAAATAAATGAACAAAATAGGAATAATAGGAGCAATGGAACTTGAAGTAGAACAGCTTAAAAGTGAAATGACTATAAATAATACTTCAACAAAGGCTTCTATAGAATTTTATGAGGGTACCCTCAATGGAACAAATATCGTAATAGCAAGAAGCGGAGTCGGCAAAACTAATGCTGCTCTTTGTACCCAGATAATGATTGATTGTTATGATGTAACACACATAATTAATACTGGTGTTGCCGGTTCACTCAATGCAAAGCTTGATATAGGTGACATCCTTGTATCTAATGATGCACTTCACCATGATATGGACGCAACTATATTTGGCTACAAACCAGGTGAAGTACCACAACTTGGCAGACGAGAATTTATCTCTGATAAAGAGCTTAAAGAACTAGCCGTAAAAGCCTGCACAGAAGTCAATCCTGACATACATGTCCAGACAGGCAGAGTTGTAAGCGGCGATCAGTTTATATCAAGTAAAGAAGTTAAGAAACGGCTTATAACTGAATTTAATGGGGATTGTGTAGAGATGGAAGGAGCTTCTATCGCTCATGTGGCTACACTTAATGGTATCCCATTCGTAATAATTCGTTCCATATCAGACAAAGCTGACGACAGCGCAGAAATGGACTATCCAACATTTGAAAAAGCAGCAGCTAAACACTCTGCAAAGCTTGTTGAAAAAATGATATCAGAACTTTCATAATAAAAAATGCATGTTGAAACTTTTCTTTGTTCCAACATGCATTTTTTATTGCTTTTATTTTATAAAATAATTTTACTTTTTTTTATCCAAAAAGTATGTCTGCCAGATATGATGCTGATTAGACATATTCTGATAATAAGATGCTGCTGTCTTGTTACTTATATTAAAGTTTTTTATCTCACTTCTCTTTTTATGGACAAATTCGTCAAACTTTAATTTATTAGACTGTTCAAGACTTTCAAGTTCAACACTCATATCGGTTATAACTCTGATATAATTCTGCATCTCTATTATCTGAGTCCTGTATTTTTCTTTATTAGCCTGAATCTCAATTTTAACCCTGTCAAATACCGAATCAAAACCTTTATCTATCTCGAGAATTTCTTCAATTCTGACACCTTTTTTTTCAATTATATTGTCAAATTTTTCAGCATCCATTTCCGGAGCAGAAAGAATTTTTTTCTGCTCCCTTGTTAGTTCCAGTATTTCTTTCACTATATCAACTTTTCTTGCAAGTGAATCATGAAGAACTGTTACATAAACTGATGAATCATCCATAATAAAAACCTTACCTCTTAAGTTGCATTACTACGACGCATTACCTCTTTCCATGTATCGCGCATTGTTTTTATATGCTCCGTAGCTTCTTTTAATATCTCAGCGTCTTTATTCAAATTGGCTTCATAAAGTCTTCTGTATACATAATCATATACTTTGTCGAAATCCTCTGCAACAGGATATTTCATGTCAAGACTGTTTCTTAACTCCAAAATGATATTCTCGGCCTTTACAATATTTTCATGCGCTTTACTTACATCATTGGCTTCAATAGCTTCAATACCAATATTACAAAACTTTATAGCTCCATCATAAAGCATAAGTGTAAGTCTCGCCGGTGATGCAGTTTTTATAGAATTCTGCTGATATAATTTTGCCGCATTTGCTTTGTTATATGTAGCCATTTTGTTTCCTCCATTTGAGAATTATTTAAAAGTCATGGCATTGCACTTTTACCAACATTATTAACTTCATTTAAATATTATATATAAATTCTCTATGAGTTGCCCATCATACTAGACACATAATTTTGCTGTGACTGCATATTTGACATGGCTTTCTCCATAGCCGTAAACTGAGAGTAATATCTATTTTCCATATCTGTAAGCTTTTTCTCCCAATTACTAACATCTTTCTTATAAGCTGCTATCTGCTTATCCATCTCTTTATCATTGTAGAAAGTAAGGGCACTGCTCAAGTCTGTTGAACGCATCTTCTTTCCTAACTCGGTATAAAGATTATTCAATAATCCGGTCATAACCTCTCTAACTGTATCCGGATCCTCTTCTATCATCTTCTTTAACGTGTTATCAGAATCTGAATATACAGAATCATCTTCATCACCTTTTATATGAAGAAGGCCGCCCTCTTTGTAATCTGTAGATGTGGTTATTCCAAGATTGGCAAGAGAATATGTCTTTCCGTTTGATGCCTTTACGCTTCCCATAAGTGTAGTTCTGAATGTAGATTTTATACCTTCAAGTGTTGAATCTCTTCTAAGTAAGGAATCCTTAATCTTATTATTCCATTTTTCTACATCATCATCTGACATTTCACTCTTTTGATCATCAGTAAGCACATCATAGTCCTTAGCTGAATCAGCATTATACTTAGTATTCATCTCTTTTAAAACAGAATTATACTCTGTAATAAATTCTTTAATAGAGTCATATACCCCATCCGTATCATTAGTAACAACGATATTGACTGTATCTTCTCCTGTTTCTTTAAGTAGATTTAATGTGATTCCTGCCACTGTCATATCTGTAGTTGTACTTGTAAGTGTTGCACCATTAAACTCTATCTCAGAATCTTTTGCTGCTTTAACAACCATGCTATTAACTTTATCAGTTTCCACAACATCAGCACCATCTATATGAGCAAGTCCTAATGCTTTAAGAGCAGCGTCACCCTTATCCGATTCTCCTTCTATAGAGATAGTAAACTTATTTTCCACACCAGTCTCAGCAGAACTAATAAAAAATCTTTTCTGCGTTGTATCATAACTTGCATTAAGTCCTATATCCTTACAAGATGTTAAAAAATCATTAATTGTTGTGTCTTCACCAACTTCAAGTTCTGATGTTTTACCTCCAGATGATATTGTAATCTTTTTACCGAGCATTAAATTCTCACCATCACTAGATTTAAGATCAACAAGCTTTGTATTTACATCAACAGGAGCATCATTTGCAGCTTTAACCTGACCACTTGTTACATTCTGAGCTGAAGCAATTGATTTGATCTTAACAGAATATGAACCACTTGCAGCCTGGTTTGAAGCTGTTACCTTTACTTTAGTTGTATCCGTTGATGAAGCAGTCTTTGAATTGTATGAAGACTGAAACTTCATCTTACTAAGTGTTCCTTTATAAAATCCGTATATCTTGGTATTGAGAGAAGACCATATCTCTTTCTTCCATTCAAGCTTCTGCTGTTTGCCTTTAATTTTATCCTGTTTTGCCCTCTGGGCCTGCATAAGAGAATTAACTATCGCCTCTGTATCAAGACCTGACGTAAGACCTGACATTCTTATTGGCATATTATCCCTCCGTTCTACTTTCGCTTATATATTATAGTTTCTTGTCTACTATGATGCCGGCAAGTTCCCAGACTTTCTGAAGTACCTCCAGTGATTTTTCAGGTGGCACTTCTCTTATAAGCTCATCCGTGTTCTCATCGAATACTTTGATTGTTATCCTCTTTGTAGGTTCATCATAAGCATATTCACAACGAGTACGATTTTGCTTAATTTTGGTATTCATGTCTGAAAATGCAGAATCTATAGTAGCCTTTGTAGGATCCTTTAAAGTGTTGTTTACATTATTCTGATTTTCGGCATCCTTTCCTGAATTGTCCGCAACACTCTGTACAGGAGTTACAGTTTCGGCTGTTACCCTTCCGCTTCCATCCTGTATATTACTGCTGCTTGTTATTGAATCGATTTCCATATCATTATCACCTCCGTGTGATTATAAAATAACAAAACTTTATTATACATATATTTTATCGTCATTTAACAAAAATAATTTAACTTTTTATAAATTTTACTATAAAATTCTTAAATTACAGTTCACGCCTAATGTGTTACTTTGTTTTTTTTACTGAATCTTTAAATACGTTTTTAAGAGCAGATACATCTATTTCTTCTTCCGCAGCCTTTTTATTTTCTTCCTGAATCTGGACATATATCTCTTTACGGTATATAGGTACGGATTTAGGAGCATCAATTCCTATTTTTATCTGGTCTCCCTTTATCTCAAGTATCGTTACTTCAATATCATTGCCTATTACTATTGATTCATTTACTTTTCTGGCAAGTGCTAACATATATAACCTCCAGTTCACAATATTTTCATGTATGAATAATGTATTTGTAACTATTCAGACTTTTCCACCAAATAGTTACATTATTTTATTATTTTATGCTTTATTTCGTATTCTTTATTCTCTACAATTATCTGCATGCCCTTTCTGTTATCAGAATTAATTACAAGAGGAGCACGCATGTTAACCGATGCTTCTTTTACATCTTTAGGAATGGTTGCAAGAAGAAGCACAATCATATTTTCTTCATTTATATCTCCAAGTGAATTGAGAATTTCATCATCTACGGTAGGATTATAGTTTTCGTCTACATCTAACGGATTTACTACCGGAAAAGCGAGTCCCTTTTCATCCACAGACTGAAGCCATGAAAATAATGGCTTTTCTTCTTCATCTATATCATATAGTATTGTATAATCTTTGTATTCTTCAAATCCTAAAAGTCCATTATCAAAATGAATTATTTTCTCTTCACCTATATCAATAGTACCAAAATATTTTGTGTCTATTATCATATTATTCCTCCATATCGCTATTTAAAACATATATCCGTATTTTTATTAAAACATATAATTCGGATATATTTAATTATTGGTGCATAGCCTGATTGCAAATGCAGACTTGCTGGTAAACATCAACAAAAACCTGACATACGTAACCCTCTTATTTATCACATCATTATCGTTTACATATGACAGGTTTTCCTATCTTTTGTCACTATTAACCTTCTCAGGTATAGTAACAGGATATTAAATATAATTTAATAATGTATTGCCAAGAATTTTTGATGTAGCTGAAAGTGACGCCTGATAAAGATTATTAGCCTGTGTAAGATTGATAAAAACATCCTCGAAATTGACATCCTCATTACCTGAAAGCTTTTCCTCTGTATCAGTCTGTTCATCAAGAAGTTTATCGTATGTAAGCTGCGCTCTATTATACTTTGCACCGAGTTCCGATACAGCTACGCTAACCATCTGCTGTGCATTATCAACCATGGTCAGTCCCTTGCCAAACGCTTCTGTCATAACAGACATACGAAGCTCTTTTTCATCTGTAAGAACTTTTTTAAGACTGTTGAGTGCTGCAATTTCATCTTTATCCTGTGTATTGCTTATCATCTTCTCAACTTCACTTATCCTGTTTTCTACATCTGTTACTGCTTCAATTGTCTGCTCAATATAATCGACAGTTCTGTAAATATCGGTACTTATGGCATCTCTTGCCTGAGTGTTTACAGTAATTGTCTGACTGTAATTCACTTCATAATTTATATTCTGCTTAGAAGGTTCTATATATTCCAAAACCTTATTTTCTACCGAATCATAACGTAAACATTCAAAATACATCTCAGGACGTATCTCGTTCTTCTCAAAGCTGTTTTTACAGTAATCTACAGTTATATCTGCCTGTTTCTGCTGGATATCGGCATATACACTTTTTCCCATAAGTATTTCTCCGGTATCGTAAAGATATACTATGCCATCTTCTTCAATGTTATATGCTTCAGGATCTGTTGAATGTTTAATTTCAACTGGTTCAAGAGTTTCTGTAATAGTCTCAGGCTTTTCTCCAGGAGTAAGTGCTTCCTTTTCTGTATATGAAATCTGTATCTTTATCGGTGAACCAATCGATTTATCAGATTCCTCAGGGAACTCCTCATTAGAAAGATTGTTATAAGCTAGGTTCATACGGTATACAGAATCTGTTGTTGCAGCATCATCAACATAATCCTGACCATTTGCAGCAGGATCATAATTAGCACCACCCTTTACAACCGTAACATTACTAATATCAGTATATTTAAGTTTTTCTTTTATCTGATATGATAATGTGTTGGTATCTTCCTGAAAAAGAAGTGATGTATCTGTCCTATATCCTGTAAATACATATCTTCCTGAATAATCAGTGTTTGCCTCATCAGCAAATATTGAATTTACATATTGCCTAAGTGTTGACAATACTGACTTTCTATCATCTGGTTTAAGAGGATCATTAGCACCCTGATTGAGATATGACTTCATATTGGTTAATAAAGAAGATATATTTGACATGGCACTTTCTGTCGTATCCATCCAGTCCATCGCATCCTGAATATTCTTTTCAGCATACTGTGTAAGCTGTGCGTATGTAGTTCTAAGCTTTAAAGAACGAACTGCAACAGTAGGATCGTCTGACGGACGTTGTATCTTTTTCTCTGTTGTATACTGCTGTTCATATTTATTAAGCATAGTTTTTGCATTTGAAATATGACTTCTTGCACTGTTGGAAATCATAGAATTTGTAACTCTCATATACTCTCCTCCATATTATTTATTTTCTGGCATATCAAACTCCGGTAGAATTAATAAGTTTATCTAACACTTCATTCATTACTGATATAACCTTATACTGTGCATTAAGAAGATTCTGTGTAATGATAAGATTCTGTGCTTCTTCGTCTTCATCAACACCTGCTGTAGAGAGGCGTCTGTTATCGACAGCATCAACTATGTTTTTAGCATTTTCAGCTGATGATGATACCCTTGAGCAATCAACACCTACTGTAGCCGTCATAACCTGCAGAAATGATGATGGTTTTCCCTGCTTAAACATATAAACATCACTCTGAAGTCCTACCAGAAGATTGAGATTACCACCTTCAGAAACACCTGATTCTTTTTGGGGATCACGTGAAGCACAAGCCAAAAGAGTTCCATCATTCACAATTTCTTTATTTGCCGTAAATAACATTGCCGTAATACTGTAATAAGATGTCTTTTCTCCTACTGTTGTTGTTGAACTAAATGAAAAGATACTGTCTTCTTTATCTTTAGGCGGCATGAATATCTTTTCTAAAACATTACCATCGTTGTCTATGATATTATAGAAATTTTCTTCTCCATCAACTTCCTTTGTTGTGTATGTCTTAGAACTGTCAGCCTTCTCAAGAGACTCTATATATTCATCTTTCATTTCAGATGAAAGAACTTTAGAACCATTTAAATAATAATATCCATCAGATGTATTTCTTAGGAACTCATTCATATCAAGCTGTTCACTTGTTGTAATATCCTTTGCAACAAACAAATCTTTTCCAAAATTGCCATTCATATCATATCCTTTGTTCTGAATCTGATTGAAATTAGCTGAAAAAGTTCTAAGGAACTCATTTATCTGTGACATATAATATGGTATTCCCCTATATGGAACTGCATCTCCGACACGTCCTGTAGGATCATAATTCATGACTGATTCTATATTATCTGCATCGACTGATGATAAATCTTCCTTAAGGACAAATGTATATGTATAAGTTCCATCAAGTGCAACTTTTACATCAAATGAATCATACTCAAATTCATAATTACCGATTTTTAAAATGCCCTTGCTTTCAGGTATACTTAATTTTGCAAGATCAGATGCATTCATACTGCTTAATTTATCTGTAGTAAGTGTAACAGTTGATTTATTACCATATGCAGCATCTACCTCAGAAAATTCTTTTATTGTTGCCTTGAAATTTTCTGAATTATTACCGTCTCGAAGTTCTAATAATGCCTGAAGCCTTCCTCCAAGCTTCGTATTACGCATTGCAAAGTCTTCTCCGCCTTCCCATGAAAGTTTATAAAGACCTGCTGCATCGCACTGATTGTCTTTTGTATCAGAAGCTGTTACTTTTATTTCATGTGTGGCGTATGTATCAACTAATATTCCACCGCCAAGAGTTACTACATACTGTGCCATTCCATTGCCGTCTGCCGGCTCCTTTTCAGTAACATCAATATCTGCATACATTGATAATTCATCAAGAAGCTGTGCTCTCTGATCTCTAAGGTCGTTTGCCTTACCACCAAATACTTCAAGAGTATTAATCTGCTTTGTAAGCGAAGCAATCTGTCTGGCATATGAATTAATCTGTGAAACAGTTGTGGCAATCTGTGTATTAATATCTCCCTGCATCTGCTGGAGATTGGTTGCCATTTCATATGCATATTCAGCTAATGAATCTGCATATCCTCCTGCCTCTGCCCTTATAGTTTTGTCTGTAGGATCTGTTGTAAGATTCGTAAGGGA
Source organism: Lachnospiraceae bacterium (assembly GCA_022764445.1). Lineage (GTDB taxonomy): Bacteria > Bacillota > Clostridia > Lachnospirales > Lachnospiraceae > Butyribacter. The sequence goes on from JALERT010000225.1 coordinate 25,616, forward strand.
AGCAAAAAATTTATCAAGAGTATTTGATACTCCGCCACTTCCTGAATCCTTAGCATACATACTATCCTCAATACTCTGCATATAATATGTAGCTGCATCATAGTATCCTAAAGTAGTGCTGCTCTTTCTGAATTTATAATCGTAATATTCATCTCTACTGTTTTCAATAGAATTTATCTCAACACCTGAACCAATCATACCAAATGAGGAGCCTAATGAAAGCGCCTCTTTAGCAGACTGGGCAGCAGTCTGTTTCGAATAACCTGGTGTTTTAACATTAGCTATATTATGCGCCGTTGTATTAAGGACTGCATTGTATGCTGACATTCCTGATGTTGCTATGTTTAATCCAAAAAATGTTGATGGCATTTTTCATTCCTCCAATCATTTCTAACCAAGCTTCTCAATAAGATACTGAAGCATCTGGTCAACTGTATTGATATATCTTGAAGCTGCATTATAGGCATGCTGATAAGTCAAAAGATTTACGAGTTCCTCTTCTGTAGATACACCCGATATCTGCTGCCTTCTGTCTTCTATACTTTCTGTAAGTTTTTCCTGGTTATCAACTTTTCCTGCCCATATATTATCCTGCGTACCAAGAGCACCCACCATCTCTGTATAATAATCATCAAATGAATATGATGTAAGCTTATCCGGATCAAGAACTGCAAACTCTTTTCCCCAGTTGCTTATCATTTCTTTATATATATCCTGATCGTAAGCACCATTCATTCCCTTGCTTTCATTAGCTTTTACTGCAAGAAGAGAATAATTGGCAAGTATATCTTTATTGATTTCAAGATTATCAAGTGTATACATTGTAGAGATATCACTTTCATCCTCTTCATTATATACATAAAGACTATATGTTCCGTCAGGATTTTGTCTTGCAAGACCTATTTCATTGCCTTCCTCATCAACATGTTCAGAAGAATAAACCTGGGAATCAAGATTAATTACTGTATATCTTTTTATGCCTGTCCTTGCAAATAATTCATTGCCTACGGTGGCATCATCATCCGCACCTACCGGACAATTTACTACATCGAGTATTTTGTAACTTTTACCATCCTCAAGAGTAATTTCCTCTCCGTCCTGGTTTGTTCCTAATATTCCACCAAGGCTTTTTAATGATATTTCAGGACAAAAAACACTATTTATCATATTCACAATCCCATTAATAAGCTGATCGAACTGCGCCTCAACTCTTGTAAGAATAGAATTACCCGTTGTGTTATTGTATTTTTTAACTGATTCTTTATATTCTTCTTTAGCAACTTTAAATGCTTCCAGTCCAACATCATCAAGTTCACCATCTTCATTATAGAAATCAGATTCCTTCGGTTCTACAGGCATGTCCTTATATGTGGCAAATCCACTGCCTCTTGCAGTCAGAAGACCAAGAAGTGATCCCGTATCTGTCTTCTTTTCTTTTGAATATGCTTCATCTACGTTGTAAACCTCACCATAGCCATTGTCCTTCCATACAACCTTATACATAGGAGAAGTTTTGTTGGTCTCAAATTCCTGGGTTTCTTCATTGAACTCCTGTATTTTCATTTTCTCACAGCCCATGTGATAACCCTTTGTCTCAAGTACAAGCGGAGCATTATTGATATATATCTGTACCATACCTTTTGAATCTTCATTGTAGGTAAAATATGTAAATCCTGCCAATTCATCCATAAGCTGGTTTCTTGCATCTCTGTAATCATTAGCATTTTCTACACCAGAGGCTTCTGCCTTTGCTATAAGGCCATTGTACTTCGCAATCTTATCTGATATGGCATTAATCTTATTAACCTGAACGGAAATCTCATTATTTAATCCGATCTGATAATCGGAAATCGCACTATATATATCCTTTGCTTTTTCAAGGAATGACTCTGTCTGGGAAATAAAAAGTTCTCTATTGACAACGCTTTCAGGGTTGGTAGAAAGATCCTGAAGATTATTCCATATATCGTTCATTGCTTCCCTAAATTCAACACCTTCAGTTTCACCAAGTACATCCTCAACTTCCTGGCCACACTCTACCTGTTTCTCGTAAAATGACTGACGGCTCACCTCAAGACGATACTCTTTATCAAGAAATATATCTCTTATCTGACGTACTTCTGCGACAGTAGTACCAAGTCCTGACTTAAGCTTTCCTGACTCGTTGAGCTTGACTGTCCTATAATATGTATCTGTATTTATATTCTGCTGTCTTGTATATCCTACTGTATTAGTATTAGCAAGATTGTGCGCAGTTGTGTTAAGTCCGGACTGGGAAGTTCTAAGTCCTGAAACACCTACGCCAAAGCTTGTGAATAAACTCATATGATATATTCTCCCTTCACATATATTCAAAACTTCCTTATAAAGTGAAAAGGACGTCATTTGGGGAAATCACAGGAGAATATGTCTTATCTCCTGTGATTATATAATTACTGCTTTGCATCAAATGCTGTTACTCCTACATCAGAACCATAGCTGCTTGATGCATTGCGATTGTAATTATTGCTCCCTGGTGACATCCGTGTACTCTTAATAAAATTCATATTGAATTCAATCATTTCAAGGGAATTTTCTATTAATTCTTTATTCTTTTCATTGGCATCAACCAGCCTCTTCATGATATCCTTTAGCGAATCATGAAGCATTGTTATCTTCTTTTTCTCATCTGGCTGACCTTCGAGAAGTTTTGCCAATGTTGAAAGATCCAGTTCCTTTGGATCTCTGTTTAAAACTACACCAACATTTTTTGTAACTTCTTCACGCCTCTTATCAATTATGTTAACCTTATCTATAAGAAACTGTTCTTTAGCTGTTATACTCTCCAGTTCCTTTAAATCACCTTTTACCAATATAACTGTCTTTCTTTCAGATATTGGCAGAAGTTCTTCATATATCTTTTTTTCTTCTTCCAACGTCTGAAGAAGTTCTTCCATCAAACTAGCCAATATATACTCTCCTCGTTAAATACCTATATCAAAATATTTGCTGACCATCTTATCAGCAATCTCCTGAGCAGATACATTATATGTTCCTGAGTTCATTGCACTCTTAATCTCTGCGACCTTATCTTCTCTTATATCAGGAGTCTGTGAAAGAGCTTTTTTTACTGTCTGGTAGTCTTTTGCAGACTGTGATATTTCAAACTGGTCTCTTTTATCTGTCTCACTATTCTTTGATACTTTCTTAGTTTTATTAGCCTCATATACGCGGCTAACCTGATTTAATGCATCGATTCTCATAAAATCACCACCTAAATTAACTTCATAATATTCCTAGTTTCACTTCTTTTATCGGATTATTTTTTTAAAACTTTAGTCTTTTTTTATGAAAAGAGAAAAACAGCCATGAAAATGTCATCCTCCCATCGTCAGTTTCTACTCTTATTATGGGCAGCCAACACATTCACAGCTGTTTTATTTATTCTATTATTTTATTAATTTTCTGATTATAATTTCAGACTTTTAAGTAAAAATAACGTTACAATTCAGACTCAATCCTTACACCTGCTGCCAGGTTTTATGAATTTAGTGAATGGAAGGCTGAACTGTTACTTTGCAAGTTATTAATAATTCTTAAGTATATCGCAGAAATCAAATGTTGCGAAATAATCTTTTGGTGTTTCAGCTCTTCTTATCATCTGTACACTTCCATCCTCTTTAAGAAGTAATTCTGCTGATTTAAGCTTACCATTATAATTATATCCCATTGCAAAACCATGAGCACCTGTATCATGTATAAAGAGATAATCGCCCATATCAATCTTTGGAAGCATACGGTCTATTGCAAACTTATCGTTATTTTCACAAAGTGAACCTGTTACATCATACTTATGGTCACATGGTTCATTTTCTTTACCAAGAACAGTAATGTGATGATAAGCTCCATACATTGCAGGACGCATTAGATTAACAGCACATGCATCAACACCGATGTACTCTTTATATATATGCTTTTCATGTATTGCCTGTGTTACAAGACCACCATAAGGCGCGAGCATAAATCTTCCAAGCTCTGTGAAAATTGCCACATCTCCAAGGCCTGCAGGAACCATTATCTTTTCAAACTGCTTTCTTACGCCTTCACCTATTACTGCTATATCGTTTGGCTCTTTATCAGGAGTATATGGTATGCCTACACCACCGGAAAGATTTATAAATGCTATATCAACACCTGTTTTTTCTTTTACTTCTACTGCGAGTTCAAAAAGTATGCCTGCAAGTGTTGGATAATAATCATTGCTTACAGTATTACTTGCAAGGAATGAGTGAATACCGAAGTGCTTTGCTCCCATATTCTTAAGGCGGTTAACAGCTTCTATAAGCTGTTCCTTTGTCATACCGTACTTTGCTTCTCCCGGATTGTCCATAATGTCTGTTCCCATCTGGAAAACTCCGCCCGGATTGTATCTGCAGCAGATAGTCTCAGGTATACCTGCTACTTCTTCTAGAAAATCTATATGTGTTATATCATCAAGATTGATATATGCACCAAGCTCTTTTGCCTTTTTATATTCTGCTGCCGGTGTAACATTTGACGAGAACATGATATCAGAGCCTTTGAAACCACATGCTTCTGACATCATAAGTTCTGTAAGTGAAGAACAGTCAACACCGCATCCTTCTTCCTGTAAGATTTTAAGAATAAATGGATTTGGAGTTGCCTTAACTGCGAAATATTCGCGGTATCCTTTATTCCATGAAAATGCAGCCTTTAACTTTCTTGCGTTTTCACGAATACCCTTTTCATCATATATGTGAAATGGTGTAGGATAAGTCTTTGCTATCTCAACAATCTGCTCTTTAGTAACGAATGGTGTCTTTTTCATGTGTATACTTCCTTTCTTGGACTTATTTATATTTTAATAACTTCTGACAAAAAATAATATCAAAAAATGGCTCCCGTTTCAATAGCATAACTTATTTATATAGATTGATTTTTTAAATTTATTTATGATATAATGCAAATGTTTGTTCGTTTTGGTGACAATTCAGCCATGTATACCCTACTGTCATGTTTTATGAATGTTAAGTAATGAAAGGCTGGAATGCTACCGCTTTTAAGCGATTTATCATAAATATGGAATGGAGAATATTATGAGTGAATATACAGGAAAAGAAATAGTAATCCTGGAGGGACTTGAAGCCGTAAGGAAACGTCCCGGCATGTACATAGGTTCAACCGGTTCAAGAGGTCTTCATCATCTTATATGGGAGATTCTTGATAACAGTATAGATGAGCATCTTGCCGGATTCTGTAATGAAATTACCATAACTTTGCAAAAAGACGGAGGAATATGCATAGAAGATAACGGGCGTGGTATTCCCGTGGATATACATCCTGCAAAAAAAATACCTACTGTCAGAGTAGTTTTTACAATACTTCATGCCGGTGGAAAGTTCGGAAACACAGCATACAAGGTATCAGGTGGTCTTCATGGTGTAGGTTCTTCTGTAGTTAATGCATTATCAACCCATCTCACTGTTGAAATCAAAAGAGACGGACTTATCTACAGGGATGAATATGAAAATGGCGGTCATCCGATAACACCTCTTAATAATAAAAAAGAGCTTGAACCTATTGGAAAATGTGCAAACTCATCATCAGGAACAAAGGTAACATTTTATCCTGATCCTGAGATTTTTGAAACAATAAACTTTAAGGCAGAAGTTATAAAAAAGAAATTAAAAGAAATAGCATATCTTAATAAAAATCTTAAGCTTAACTTTATCAATGAAGTTGATGGCGAAAAGAAAGAATACCTTGAAGAACATGGTATACAAAGTTTCATTAAATATATCAACAGGGATTCTTCTGTTATACACGAAGAGCCTATTTACATCGAGGGACAGAGTGGTGACATAGAAGTAGAGATTGCTTTTCAGTACACGACAAATTATGGTGAACAGATTAATCCATACTGCAACAGAATAAATGTCGTTGACGGTGGAACACTTGTTACGGGATTTAAGACAGCTCTTACACGTGTCATGAACCAATATGCAAGAGAGCTTGGCGTACTTAAGGATAAGGATGAAAACTTTGATGGTAAGGACATACGTAATGGTATCGTTGCCATTATCTCGATTAAACATCCTGATCCTCAGTTTGAGGGACAGACTAAGACGAAGCTTGGTAATACTGATGCCAAGACTGCGGTGGATGATGTATTTAGTACAGAGGTACAAAGATATCTTGATAAAAATGTAGATGTGCTTAAGGCAATTCTTGATAACTCAATGAAGTCTTATAATGCACGCAAAGTAAGTGATAAAGCACGTAACGCCGTACTTAAGCAGTTAAATGATGTCGATACAAAAAGTAAACTTGCCGCGTGTACATCTAAAAAAGCTTCTGAATGTGAAGTATATATCGTGGAGGGAGATTCAGCCGGTGGCACCGTAAAAACTGCAAGAAACAGGAAAACCCAGGCTGTACTTCCCCTTAGAGGAAAGATACTTAACGTAGAGAAAGCTACACTTGAGAAAATACTTATGAACAATGAGATAAAGTCCATGATTGCTGCATTTGGATGCGGAATTGGAGATGATTTTGATATAAGCAAACTTAGATATGATAAAATCATCATTCTTACTGATGCGGACGTCGACGGTGCTCATATCAGCACACTTTTACTTACATTCTTCTACAGATTTATGCCGGAACTTATATACTCAGGAAAGATTTACAGAGGTCTTCCACCTTTGTATAAGGTTGATTATGAGGTTTCTTCAGGAAAAAGTAAAAAGAAAAAATCTGAATATATATTTAATGACTTTGAGCTTGAGAAGTTCAGAAAGAATAAAGACAATAAAATTATTAGCATACAGCGATATAAAGGTCTTGGTGAAATGGATGCCGAACAGCTTTGGGAGACAACTCTTAATCCTGAGACAAGACTTCTCGCACAGATATCCATAAGTGACAGCGTCGATGCAGATGATGTTACTACGACACTTATGAGTAGTAACGTTCCTCCGAGACGACAGTTTATTATGGAAGAAGCTAAGTATGCTAACCTTGATATATAGAACGGAGATATAAAATGAAGATAAAAGAACAACCAATTATCCAGCTGGATTTCTCAGAAGAAATGAGAAATTCATATCGTGATTATGCTGTAAGCGTAATAATATCCAGAGCGTTGCCGGATGTTAGAGATGGTCTCAAACCGGTACAAAGACGAATCCTTTATTCTATGAAGGAACTTGCACTCTCTCCTGACAAACCACATAGAAAGAGTGCCCGTATAGTCGGTGATACAATGGGTAAGTACCACCCTCATGGTGACAGTTCAATATATGATGCCCTTGTACATATGACAGAGGATTACTCGCTTTCCCTTCCTCTTATAGACGGCCACGGAAACTTTGGCTCCATCGATGGTGACAGTGCCGCTGCCATGCGATACACAGAAGCACGTCTTTCAAAAGGCGCAATGACACTTCTTGATAACCTTGATAAAGGTCTTGTTCCTTTTGGGCCAAACTTTGACGAAAGCGAAAAGGAACCCCTTGTGCTTCCCGCTACTCTGCCAAACCTTATTATAAACGGTACTACAGGAATTGCCGTAGGTATGGCAACTAATATCCCACCCCACAATATATCTGAGGTTATAGACGGCGTAATAGCTTATATGGATAATCCGGAAATTAGCACAAAAGGTCTTATGAAGTATATAAAAGGACCTGACTTTCCTACGGGAGCTACAATTATAAATGAAGATGACATTTATAATATATATAATACAGGCGAGGGAAAACTTAAAATAAGAGCTGATGTTGAGATAGAAGACGGTGATAACGGGCGTAAAAACCTTGTCATCACTGAAATACCATATACGGTAGCAGGCAATAAGACAAAACTTCTTGAAAACCTTGTATCCCTTAGTAAAGATAAAGTATTTGATGAAATATATGATGTACGTGATGAATCCTCAAAAGAAGGCATACGTATCGTCATAGAAGTTAAGAAGGACAGGGATATACAAAACCTGCTTAATGGTCTTTACCAGAAGACATCACTGGAAGACACATACGGAGTTAATATGCTTGCCGTTAAGGATAAGCAGCCTATAACTTTTACTCTCAAAGGTCTTATAGAAGAGTTTGTTCTATTTCAGGAGGAGCTTTACACTAAGGAGTATACTTATCTTCTCAATAAAGCTAAAGACAGACTTGAGATAGTAGATGGACTTATTAAGGCAACAGATGTTATCGACCTTATAATAGAAATACTTCGTGGAAGCAATTCAGTTAAGCAGGCAAAGGCATGTCTTATCCACGGTGATACAACGGATATTAATTTCAAATCATCTGCTTCAAAAAAAGCTGCCTCAAAGCTTGACTTTACTGAACGTCAGGCAGAAGCAATTCTTACCATGCAGCTTAGCAAACTTATAGGGCTAGAAGTTCTTAAGCTCCATCAGGAAAATGATACGCTTCTAAAAAACATAGATGAGTACAATAAAATACTTGGCGATATTAATGAGCTTCATAAAGTAATTAAGAAACGTCTAAGAGCTTATAAAAAGGAGTTTGGTCGTCCTAGAAGAACTAAACTTGATAATCTTGACAATGTTAAGTACGTTGAGGAAATTAAAGAAGAAACAATATATGTTCTTATAGACCGCTTTGGCTACTGCAAGTCCGTTGATGAAGCCAGCTACAGCAGGATTGCAGCGGAAACTCTTGCAGAGTACACTCATATAATACCTATGAGCAATACCGACAAACTTTGTGTATTTACTGCCGGCGGAGTGATGCACCAGATAAAAGCACTATCCATACCGAAAGGAAAGAGCCGCGACAAAGGTGTACTTATACAGACTCTCTGTAAACTGGATAAAGATGAAGTACTTACGTATATAGCATTTGAAGATCTTTTTGAATCACAGCTTCTCTTTGTAACTGCATCAGGTTATGTTAAGCTTGTATCCGGTGTAGAGTTTGAAACAAACCGATTAAGCGTAGTATCTACTAAGCTTGACGCTGATGACAAACTTGTGTGTGTCAGACCGATAACAGTTGACGATGCCATTGCAGGAGACAGGGATGTAGTAATGATAACGTCAAAAGGTGCATCTCTTAGGTTCCCGCTTGACCAGGTAAATGAATTTAAGAAGACAAGCCGCGGTCTTAAAGGAATAACATTTACGGATGATTCCGACAAACTTGTACATGCAGATATTGCAACACCTGACAATGATGATCTTGTATTTGATGGCCGCCATTACAATCCTAAAAAGATTCGTTCTAAAAAACGAAATGATAAACCGACTAAATCAAAGATTTTTATATAAAAAAGAAAGCCCCACAACCAGCATATTTACGCTATTTGCGGGGCTTTATATAATACTAACACTCTAAGCAGATTTTCTACAGAAGTTTCTACTCCTCTTCTGCCTCTGCTTCGTCTTCTACAGTATTTTTTTCTGTAGTATCTGCAGTATCTACAGTATCATCCTCAGTCTCTTCAAGATCAAGAGTTACATACTCTTCATCTTCATCATCATCATCGAGTTCATCAAAATCGTCAAAATCATCATCGAACTCGTCATCATCATAATCTTCACCTAAACCGAGTACATTTTTGGCAAAGTAAAGTACACCACATACTGTGGCTCCGACTGCTGCAACACCCGCAACAAATTTTAAAAATTTCTTCATTATATTCCCCTCCTCTATAAAATAAATTTCCTTCTGATAACGATCACAAGGGATCCTCCCATCTTTGATGGGTCCCTCCTTCTGATAACAACTATCTGGTTGTGAGTTTCTTTGTAATATGGAAAAGATATGGATCAAGATCCTTAGTCATTGCTAAAGCTTCCTGAATATCATAATCAACAAACTCTCCTTCTTTATAACCTACTACGCGGTTACTTGCACCTTCACATAAAAGCTCAACTGCCTTTGTACCCATGGCAGAAGCAAATACTCTGTCTTTACATGTAGGATTACCGCCACGCTGGATGTGACCAAGTATAGTTGCTCTTGTCTCAATGCCTGTAGCCTGCTCAATTATCTTTGCCATCTCTGTTGATTTACCGATACCCTCAGCATTGACAATGATATGGTTCTTCTTACCAAGACGTCTTCTGTCCTGTATCTTTGAGATAATTCTCTGTATGTCACCATGGTACTTTTCTGTAGTAAGTATATACTCTGCTCCACTGGCAATACCTGTCCAGAGAGCGATATGTCCGGCTGTTCTACCCATAACCTCTACTATGCTACATCTTTCATGTGATTCGGATGTATCTCGAAGCTTATCTATAGCTTCCATAGCTGTATTAATTGCTGTATCAAAGCCTATAGTATACTCTGTACATGCGATATCAAGATCTATGGTTCCCGGAACACCGATAGTATTGATTCCCTGCTCTGAAAGCTTTGATGCTCCCATAAATGATCCGTCACCACCGATTACAACTATTCCATCGATTCCATGCTTACGGCAGATATCTGCTCCTTTCTTCTGATACTCAGCTTCTTTGAACTCAAGACAACGGGCTGTATACAGTATAGTACCACCTGTCTGGATAATATCTGATACGGAAAGATTGTCCATATCGATTATATCTTCCTCTAGCAATCCCGCATAACCACGCCTTATACCTTTAACATTTAAACCATATGAAATTCCTGTACGGACAACTGCACGAATCGCAGCATTCATTCCCGGAGCATCTCCTCCACTTGTCAACACACCTATTGTTTTTATAGAATTACTCATAATGTCCTCCTTTATCCGTCGATTAAGCATAAAATGACCTTCTCGTGATAACAACCACAAGAAATCGTTAATCTCATACTCTATAAATTGTACGATATTATCAATTATTTTTCAATACTCTTTTCTTTAATTGCCACAGAGTTCTCACCAAAATCTTTCAAGACATTATTGTGCATGATTTTTCTTGCATCAGTATTTTTACTACGTGGAAGTTTTTTAATCTGTTTTTCTTCATTCAGATAAATACATACAGTGTCATGACCATCATACGTCATTAATTTATCATATAATTCCTGTTCCCTGTCTATAAATTCTGCCTTATTTTTAAAGCGTACCCACAATTCACAAGGTACATTTTCAAATGGAATTATAGACTGACATATAACCTTACCTGCTCTGTCTTCCTGCACATCTGCCCTTCCTCTTATAAAAACCTTACTGTCTGTCTCCAAAAACTTTTTATTTCTTTCATAATCTCTAGGAAATACAGTTACTTCTACCGTTCCGTACAAGTCTTCTATGGTAATAAAAGCCATAAGGGTATTCTTCGATGTAGTTTTTACTGTTTTGTCTATTATCATACCACCTATAATAACAAATTCCCCATCAGCAGCTTTTGGCATACCTGCCATCTCTCCTTCTTCCTGGGGAAGAAAATCTAACGACTGCCTTGTACAGTTCTTATTCATGAGCTCTATATAATCTTCAAGGGGATGACCACTTATATATATGCTCAAAACTTCCTTTTCATATGCAAGAAGTTCTGATTTTTCATATTCTGCAACGTCAGGATACTTTATCTCATTTGCATGATCAAGTTCCTCATCTCCCATGTCAAATAGTGACATCTGACCTGCCATACTGTCCTTTTTATCTCTGTTGACACTATCAAGCATAGCGTCGTAGACAAGCATTTTCTGTTTTCTATTGCCAGGAAGCGAATCAAATGCTCCTGATTTGATAAAGTTTTCTATCGTATGCCTGTTGACTTCTTTTGAAGTAAGTCTCATCATAAAGTCCTGCATAGACGTAAATTTCCCACCTGCTTCACGTTCAGCTACTATGGCATCAATTACTGACTCACCGACGCCTTTTATTGCAGACATGCCATATCTGATACTTCCGTCTGATACATAAAATTCACCATATCCTGTATTTATATCAGGAGGCAAGATATCTATATTCATCTTACGACACGTCATTATATATGAAATAACCTTTGAAGTATTATCCTTTACGGAAGTTAAAAGCGAAGCCATAAACTCCACTGGATAATAGCATTTAAGATATGCAGTCTGGTATGATACAACGGCATAAGCAGCTGCATGGGATTTGTTAAAAGCATATTTTGCGAAATCAATCATATCGTCATATATCTTATTGGCAATTTCTTCAGATATTCCATTGGCAATACATCCTTTAACCCCCTCTTCTTCATTACCATATACAAAGTTCTTACGCTCGGCTTCCATAACCTTTGTCTTTTTCTTTGCCATCGCTCTTCTTACAAGGTCACTTCTTCCGAAACTGTAACCCGCAAGGTTACGCACTATCTGCATTACCTGCTCCTGATACACCATACATCCATATGTCGGCTCAAGGATAGGCTCAAGCTGCGGACACTCGTAGGTTATATTTCCTGCATTCTCCTTACCCTTGATATACTGTGGTATAAAATCCATCGGCCCCGGTCTGTACAGGGATATTCCCGCAATAAGATCCTCAAGACAGTCGGGTTTTAATTCCTTCATGAAGTTTTTCATTCCACCACTCTCTAACTGGAATATACCGGCACATTTACCCTGGCTTATGCATTCATATACTGCCCTGTCATCATACGCAATATTATCTATTGAAAATCCGGGCTCTATCTCTTTCTCGCTCTGTTCTGTCTGCTGTATAACCGTAAGGTTTCGCAATCCCAGGAAATCGAATTTCAAAAGTCCGAGATGCTCAAGTGTCGGGCCTTCA